>JAJRXB010000241.1 GCA_024276515.1 Chloroflexota bacterium | reverse complement strand
CGGAGCCGAAGGCGTTTTTCAGCCAGCGCTTGGCGAACTCCTTGCGCCCGTGCTCGATGCGGCCGGCCTGGAAGACGAACTGGTTGTTCACCGGACCCAGGTCGGGGTGGTCGGGGTCAATCAGCAGGTCCAGATGAGCGGCGTGTTTGCTCTTGAACTCGTCCAGCGTCATGTCGCCGCTGGCGACGGCCATGGCGTCGGCCTTGAGTTCGGCCATCAGGTCGGGGTCGCGCACCGCCCAGATGTCCTTCAGGCCGGGGGTCTTGGTGCCATCGGCAAAGGTGCCGCCGTTGACGATTTCGTTGATGGCCTGGTCGAAGGGGATGACTTCCCACTTGTTCTCCCCGCGCGCCCCGGCCCGTTTGAGCACCCTGGTAATGCGATAGGGATCGTACAGGCTGTTGACGCCGGCCTGTCCTTTGGGACAGAGCTTGGCGTCCACCCTGGCCGCGTCGGCCAGGGGGGTGTCGTAGCTCAGGTGGGGCAGCATGTTCATTGGGCTATAGGGGTTGCCATCAATTTTGACCAGCACGCCATCCAGCACCTTGCCCTTGATGGTGCAACCAGTGTGACATTGCAGGCAAACGCTGTAGATGATGTGCTCCGGGTCGTTGAGAGGATAAGCGCCGGCAGCGTGCGCCTTGTTGGCGGCCCGGCTCATTTCGGCCACCTGCTCGAAAGCCGAGTTAACACTGGCGGCAATGGCCAGCGTCCCACCGACCACAGCCGAAGTTTTGATAAAGTCGCGCCGGGTGATCCCGGTTTGTAGGGGGTTCTTTCCATTTTGACTCATTTTACGCCTCCTTCGCCGCCTGGGGTTTGACGGGCAGCAGATTATAGCCCAAAGCGTACAGTCCCATGCCCAGGCCGATGATGCCGATGCTCAGGAACCACTCCATCGCGCCGGGCACATATAAGGTGGTCATGCGGGCCGAAGGCACGGCCTGCACCAGCCCCCGCAATTCGGGCACCGACAGGGGGGGAACGACGATGTTCAAACGCACGCCGACGAAGGCAAACACGACAGAGAGTCCAGCTACCCCCACCCAGAATGGATTGCGGTTGGTACGGTTCCACCCTAGCAACACGACGGGGACGACGACCCCCAGGCCAACTTGGCCGATCCAGAAGACGTACCAGAAGGGGCCGGTCATGGCTGCCAGCAGCGGGGCCACGTCGCCCGGGATGGAACCATAAAGAGCGATAGAGTATTCGGCGAAGGTGAACAAGGCGTCCAACAGCACCAGGCCCAACACCAGCTTGCCCAGGTCGCGCACCAGGCTTTGATATTCTGCCGTGCCCCGGTTGGGAGCCAGGAGGGCATAAATGGCCGTCAATAGGCCGCCGCCGGAGACCAGCGCCGAGACCAAAAAGATGAGAGGGAAAAGGCCACTGTGCCAGGCGGGGCGGGCGGAGACCACGCCAAACAGAGCGCCGACACCGCCGTGGAACATCACTGCCAGGGGGACGCCGATGGTGCCCAGCACTTTGACCACTTTCTCATCGCGGGCACGGCTGCTTGCCGACAGGTCTTTGCTGCCCAGGGTCAGCAAGCGGCTGATGGCACCGGTCAGACCGGGCTCCTTGCTCCAGCGCACGAAGTCTTGACGGGTTTCAAACCAAAACTCAACCAGCAGCAAGATGAAGTAACCGGTATACAGCCAGACCATCCAGGCCATCATCGAGAGGAAATTGGGCCGGGTGTAGACTTCGTAGAAACGGGCCATGTGGCCCAGGTCGAACCAGATGTGTAGCAGGGCCACCAGCAAAGAGACCAGGGCCGTGAACAGCGCCAGCCGGGCGATAGGCCGGAAGCGTTCGACGCCGAAGGCGTAGACCAGGGCCGAGATGAGAAAGGCCCCTGCCGAAAGGCCGATGAAGTAAATGTACATCGCCACCCACAGACCCCAGACGATCAACTGGCCATAGTTGGCCAGGCGGTGGCCGAAGGTCAAACGCCAGTAGAGGCCGATCGCGCCCAACACCAGCATCAAGGCCACGATGACCCAATAGGCGAGAGTCAGTCCTTTGTTCGTTTTCATCCTTGCCTCCTTATGACAGGTAGAAAACCTTGGGCCTGGTGCCCAATTCTTCCTTCAGGCGGAAGCTGTAGCGTTCCCGCAGCATTTCAGAGACCAGGCTGTCCGGGTCGTTGAGGTCACCAAAGTAGCGGGCGCGGCCGATGCAGTCGTTGATGCAGGCCGGCAACAATCCCTCGTGCAGACGATGCAGGCAGAAGTGACACTTGCGCACGTTGCCTTCGGGCGAGACGCCGTCGGTGCGAACGCGCTCTTCACCGTATTCAAAGGTGGGTGCCGTCTCGTAAGAGGCCAGCGCGGGCGTACCCTCGGTGTACCACTCGCCAAAGTCGAAGGTGCGCGCGCCGTAGGGGCAGGCGGTGATGCAATAGCGGCAGCCGATGCAGACGTCGTAGTCAATGACGACCACGCCTTCTTCGGTCTGGTAGGTGGCGCCGACGGGGCACACGTCCACGCAGGGTGGGTTTTCGCAGTGCATGCAGGGACGGGGCAAAAAGACCTCGCGCACGTTGGGATAGGTGCCGACTTCTTCCTTGAGCACCACGGTGTAGTTGACGCCGGGGGGTGTTTTGTTTTCCGCCTTGCAGGAGACGGTGCAGGCATCACAGGCCACGCACTTGCTCAGGTCAATGACCATGCCCCAGCGCCGCTCGGAGGGGGGCTTTTGTAAGGCCCGCTCCAGGTCGTCCAGCATACGGACGAGGGCGTTTTCCATTTCCTGGACCACAGGCATAAAATACCTCCTTTCAAATTTGCTGATAGCTGGCTCGTTCAACAACCGAGGTCTGGCTCTTCCGGCTCCGGTGTGGGGGTGGGACCGGGGGTGGGCATCGGATGGGAGTTCATCCATTCTTCATAGGCAGCGTATCCTCCTTCCAGGTGATAAGCTTTCAGATAACCCAGTTCGTGCAGAATGACCACGGCGTGCGTGGATCGTTTTTGCGTATGGCAGTAGAGAAGAATGGGCGCGCTTTTGCTGCCGGGCAATTCGTCCAGGTGTTTCAGCAACTCGCGCAGGGGGATATTGACTGCCCCCTCGATGTGGCCGGCGGCGAACTCCTCCGGCTGGCGCACGTCCACCACAAACCAGTCTTGGCTGTGGTTGACCCGGTCACGCACAAAAACGTCCACGGGCAGCCGGTAGCGGTGGTCGGGCAGAGTGACCAGGTATTCGTCGCCGGCGGCGGCGATGCTGGCCTGGCGATACAATTCCCAGGCGGTGGCCTCCTCGGGGCTGAGGCTGATGGCCTGGCGGGAGAGGTCAAGGGCGGCGGAGTAGTCGGCCGCAGCCATAGCCTCCTGCGCCTGCCCCACCAGCGACCAGTAATCGGCAACGGCCTCCGGCATTGGGCTGGCCGTCGGCGAGACGGAAACAGCCTGAGACCCACAAGCAGTCAGCAGCAGGGCGACAAGCAGGAAGGACAATCCAATCAAACGTGATCGGCTACGCATTGAACTTGCCTCTAGACGGGAGGTGCTTCGCACGGTCGCCAGGGCGCACTTCGTTCGCAACCGCTACCATAAACGGGCGACGTCATTGGGCCAGGCGGGCTTGGAGAGATGTGAGAGGTTTCACCTGCTGTCAGTGTAGCATATCTTGGGCGCTGGTTGTAGCGGGGAAAGTTAGACAGTTTGCCGGAATTTTGTCGGGGGAAGTTGGAAATGCTCGTCGGGGGAAGTTTGACGGGCAGAGGCGCGTTTTGTCAGAATAGTTCTTACAAATCGCCGGCGTCCTCGCTCAAAATGCCCAGGCGCAGGGCCAGGTCTACCAGTTGGGCGCGGTTTTCCAGGCCCAGCTTGGCCATGGCCCGGGAGCGATAGGTGTAGACGGTTTTCACGCTGAGGTGATATTGCTCGGCGATCTCTTCGCTGGTGTAGCCGAACACGATGCCGCGCACCACTTGCTGCTCGCGTTCGCTGAGACTCTCCCAGCGTTGGGCGTCGCTATTGGCCGGCGCCGGGGGCCGGGGCAGCAAGCCTTCGAGCAAAGCTTTCGTCATCGCCGGGTGCACGTAGATTTCGCCCCGCATCACGGCCCGGATGGCCGACAGCAGCTCGATATCGGCCGCTTTTTTGAGCACGTAGCCGGACGCGCCTGCTTTGAGCACCTGCCTGAGGTAGGCTTCGTCCTCGTGCATGGTGAGGATGAGGACCCGGGCATTGGGCGCGCGACGACGGATTTGGGACAGCGCCTCGACACCGCCCAGGCCGGGCATCGTCAGGTCCAGCAGAATGACATCGGGCCGCAGGGCTTCGGCCTGGGCTGCTGCCTCGCGCCCATCAGCGGCCTCGGCCACCACGGTCATATCGGGCTCGGCCTCCAGCAGCATACGCAGCCCGGCACGCAGCACAGCGTGGTCATCGGCAATGAGAATACGAGTCTGAGTCATATAGAGGCTTTTGGCGCTACTGCTCAGGTAACGAAACCCTTGCGAAGGTTTTTGTGGTGGATTTCAGGCCGAAAATGCCTTTGCCCACCGGGAGTTGCCCCACACATCAGAGCGGCGGGGGACCTTCGCAAGGGTGGCTGGTCACAGACAGGCCGGATGTGCTACGTCCTGCCCCTCGCCAGCGCTTCAATCACTGGAACGTCTACCACGATGGTGGTGCCCACGCCGATCTGCGACTCGATACGCAGGCTGCCGCCGATGAGGGTCGCCCGCTCTTCCATGCCATATAGTCCCAGCTTGCGTTCCTGGCGCGCCGACGAGACGTCGAAACCGCATCCGTTATCCTCGACGATGGCCCGCACGTGACGGCTGGTCCATTCCAGCAAGACGCTGGCATGTTGGGCGCCGGAATGGCGGACCACGTTGGTCAACGCCTCTTGCACAATGCGGTACAGGGTGGTTTCAATGGCGGGAGGCAGGCGTCGTCCCTCAAAGCCGATGGCCCGGCTGTCCACCCGGACGTCGAACCGGCGTTGGTACTCCGCCACGTAGCGATCCAGCGCCGCCACCAACCCCACGTCATCGAGCACGCTGGGGCGCAGTTCCAGGGCCATATCGTGGACGGTTTCCAATGTTTCGGCGGCAACGTCGCGCAGGTTGGATAGGTGCTGGCGAACCTCGGCGGGAGAGTGAAGGCCCTCCAACACTTTCAGGCCGACCATCAATGAGGTCAGCGATTGGCTGGCACCATCGTGCAACTCGCGGGCGATGCGCTTGCGCTCTTCTTCCTGGGCGGTGATGATTTTTTCCAGCAGTTGGCCCCGGGCGGCTTCTTTTTGACGCACTTCTTCCCACAGGCGGGCATTTTCGACGGCCACGCCCAGTTGTCGGCCGATGGCTCCCAGCAGTTGCAGGTCTTCGTCGGAGAGGCACTTGGGGTTGGCGCAGGCGATGTTCAGCGTGCCCAGCACTTGTGACTTGGAGATGAGGGGCACGGCCACGTGTCCGCTGACCACCCGCCGGTCCGCCAGGCACAGCCCGTATACCGGGCAGGTCTCATCCAGCGGGGTGATGAACAGAGGTCTCCTCTCTTCGATCAGTTTACCACATTGACAGTGGGGGAAGCCTCCCCGCTCCTCCCGCCGGGCAACCTCCGCCGGAATGTTCACTGAGCAAACTATCCGGGGTCTGGTTCCGTTTGCTTCCAGGAGCAGAATCCAGCCCGCCTCCAGGTTCATCAGGTCTAAAACGCGACGCAGGGCGTTGTCGAGCATCTCATCCAGGTCTTGTTGGCGGCTGACTGCCTGGGCGACTTCGTTGAGCACGGCCAGTTCCCGGTTGCGGCGCAGGAGTTCCGCGTTGAAGGCTTCGCTCTCGGCGCGGGCGGTGGCCAGGTCTCCGATCATTGCGTTGAAGGAGTCGCTCAGCAGGCCGATCTCGTCGTCGGCCCAGTGAGGGGCAGTTTGAGACAGGTCCCCTCGGGCCACGGCGCGGGTCACGTCCACCAGATCGAGCACGGGCCGGGTGATGAGCCAGGTGAGGAACATGGCAGCCGCCACACCGACGAGGGAAACGACGATGGTGGTTATCAGCAATTGCCGGGTGACGTTGCCCAGCGTGGTCTGCATCGCCTGCTCCGACAGTCCCACCCGGGCCACGCCCGCCCGACCGTCGAAGATGGGCACGGCAAAATCCCAAATCGCTCCTTCTTCGGTGATGATCTTCTGCAGGTGGTAGCGCTCGGCGGATTCCACCGCGTTGACTCCGACCAGTTCCAGGGGAAAGCCGTCGCCAAAAGTGTGAGCCAGCACCTCACCCTGGGGGCTGACGATGAAGGCATAGCGCACGTCCTCGTTGTTGGTCAGGGTATCCTGCAACAACTGGTATACCCCGTAGAGGTCGTGCACCAGGATCAGGTCTACGCTGCGGGCGGCCACGTCGCGGGTGATGGACACGCCGCGATTGTGCAACTCGTGGCTGAGGGCGTTGCGGAGCGTGGTTCGCACCTGAAGGGTGACGCCCGCGCCCAGCATCAGCACCAGACCCAACACAATGCCCAGAATTTTGGTTCGCACGCTCACCGCCCCGGCTGCCGCCCAGAAGCGGTCGAAAAGGCGACGGGCGGGGGGCGAAAGGCCGGGCAACCGATCTGTCAAGGCGCTCATTTCAACACCAGGGGACCTACCTGTGACTCCAGGGTTCGCACCGAATCGTAAGCTGTGTCGTCAATCAACACAAAGCGATCAACGTCCAATGCCTGTAACGCCCGGCGACCGTCCGGGTCGTTCGCCATCTCCAGCAGAATGGTTTGCAAGTTGGCACGCACCTGCGGGCGGAGGTGGGGTGATGTCACGACCGGGGGGATGCCAAAGGGGGGCGAGCGGTGGATGACTTTGGTCTGCTCACTCAACCAGGGCTCGCGGGCCACGGCGAACTGGTAAACCAGGCTATCCACGGCTGCGCCGTCGGCCACGCCGTTGGCGACGGCGCGGATGGCATCGTCGTGGCTATAGGTGAAGAGGGTCCGTCCGAAGAAGGTCTCGGGCGTTTCTCCCAGCGCTTTGACCAGCGAGGTGGGATACATCCGCCCGGTGCTGGACCACGGGTCGGTGAAGGCGAAGGTCTTGCCGCGCAGGTCGGCCATCTCCCGGGCGGAGCTGCCGGCCGGCACGATGAGCCAGGAGTAGTAGACCGTCTCTCCGTTTACTTGCGGGGCGACCAGCAGCTCCATGCCGAAGTCCCGCCGTCCGATCACGTAGGCGCTGGTGCAGACGAAGGCCATATCCACCTCACCGCGCTCGATCAGGTCGTTGACTTCGGCATAGGTCCGTCGTTGCACCAATTCCACCGGCCGGTCGAGTTTGCGGCTCAGATAACCGAGCAGGGGCTGGTAGCTTTCGGCCGTCCCCTTGGGTGAGATGACGGCGGCGACGGCCACGCGCAACGGTACCACCTCGCCGGCAGCGGCGGCCGGCAGCGGATGCAGGTTTGAAAGTTGCACGTAGGGCAGGTCTGATCGAGGCGCGCAGCCACTCACCAGGAGGACGAGGATGAGAGAAAGTCCAAGCCACGGGCCTGGTTTCTTCATCTGCACATTTCTCCATTTGGGATGTGGCTTTAATAGTAACACGTCTCCCCATCCTCGTCAACCGATCTGGATGAGTGGTGATCATTCGGTCTGCGGGGATGGGGGGGGATTCAAGAGGAAACGCTCTTCGATCAAGTCTGCCAGGCCGATGACGTCGTCCAGGGCGAGGCGAGGAACGGGGTAGTCGAGCGGCAAATCGGTGACCAGGGCAATGAGTTCATCTGCGCCGCAGAGAGGAGCCTGGCTCCGGGCAGCACGCACAACTTCCACCTTGGGAGCGGTATCCCACCGATAGCCCTCGGCCAGCAGGATGTCGGCGGCATCGGCGACGAGGGTGACCAACTCGTCCAGCGGGGCGTCGTGGCTCTGCCGGCGCACCATCGCCAGCTTGACCGGCGACGAGACCAGGGTCACGACGGCGCCGGCCTGGAAGTGGCGCCAGCTATCCTTGCCGGGGTAGTCGATCTCAAAATCGGCGTGGACGTGGTGCTTGACCGTCGCCACCCGATAGCCGCGCCGCTTGAGTTCGGCGATCAGTTTCTCTAACAGGGTGGTTTTACCGCTCTTGGATTTGCCAACGATGGAAACGATTGGGATCATAGCCACACTGGACAACACGGTTATGGACCATAGCCTCCTATCCCAATTATACCGCTCCACTGCATGAGCGTCTAGCTCTGGTGTGGCAGTGGCGGTCTAACGACTCGCGCATCGGCCGCGCCCGCTTCTCCCAACTAGCGCGTTGGGCCGCTCCCCCTGGCCTTCCGCCAGGACAGGCTGAACCCAAAACGCTCCAAATGAGGATCGGGCTCTGCCTGCACCTGGGGTGCGGCACGGGTGGGCCTCGGCTGGATGCGCCTGTTAGGCTGCCTCTCCTGGGCCGTGACCGCCAACTCCAGCACCATATCGTCTCCCGGATCCTGCAAAAAAGGCCGCCAGAGGTAGAATACCTTCCTCTCTAATTTGTTATCAGGATTTCAGGTTGCTACTCAGGCTTGCCTGATTAAACCCATTTTTTGGCCGGGATTGGGAGATTAGGAGATTTTTTATCTCCAAATCCCCTAATCCCGGCTGATTTAGCCTGACTTGCCCAATAGCCTGGGTAGCTTGACGATGTCACATTACGCTCTGAGCGGGTCCGCCTGCTTCGAGCCTGAGAAAGCATAGTAACTGTGGAAACAACATGACATTGTCGAGGTAGTTACGATTTCAGGTAGTTTCCCTCAATGGTGTTGATAGGGACACCGGGCCGGTTTTCGTGCGTGGATTTTGATGGTGCCGACACGACGCGCCACCGGGTGGCTTGCTCGTCCCGGGCCGTGGCCGCCCTATGCTTGAGCCAGCACCCGTTGGGTACGGGGATAGTATGATACAAGTTCTCCAGGGTGTTGACACGCACGCACATCTTCGGGGATTCTGTACTTGCGGGCGGCGTCGGCGAGAAGGATGAAGGTGGGGAGAGATTGGAGATTGGCAACTTCTGCCAGTTTTTCGACGGTGCCTTAAGTACCTTATACTCCTCCCCCTCTCCCGATGAAGGAAAGGGGGACAAAAAGTGGGCGGTACAAGACTTGAACTTGTGACCTCCACGATGTCAACGTGGCGCTCTAGCCAACTGAGCTAACCGCCCAACCACAAAAATTATACCAGCCCTGCGCTAAAAACGCAAGTAAGGCCGGTGTTCTGTCAACTGTATTCTGATGGGTTGTAGTAGGGACTCATCCTTGACAGAGCACTAGCTAAACCGGGCCGCCAGTGCCAATGCCAGCGCTAACAAGCCTACCGACAATCCCAGCCGAATCACCAATCCTTGCCACTCTCGATGTAGAATGTGCATAGCTGTGGTTCTCCTCGGGCGTGTCACGCTGATGAACTAGCTCCTTTGCTAGCGAGGTTTGAATTCACCGATATTTGGAGAAAGGAGATTTGAGATAGGCCGATCTCAACCTCCCATCCCTACCACGAAGGCCAGGGCATAGTCAGCCGCGTGAGAAAGGCTCAAGGCAAACTGGCTGAGGTTGAGACGCGCCGCCAGACGAGCGGCGTTGCCGTGAAGACACAATCCTGGCTTGCCCTGAGCATCGCAGATCACTTCGATCTCTCGGAAGCTCACCGGGCCAATGCCGGTCCCCAGTGCTTTGGCGGTCGCCTCTTTGGCCGCCCAGCGGGCCGCCAGCGCCGACAACCGCCCGTTGGCGTAGGCTAATTCCCCTTCGGTGTAAACACGTTGCAGAAAACGGTCGCCGTGGCGCTCGATGACGGCCTGGATGCGACTGATCTCAACCAGATCAACGCCTACGGCAATCACAGAACGCTCCTGCCCGGTGGGAACATGCCCTGCTTTTTCTCCGTCACCGGCTGCGGGTGGGTTCCGCAGGCCCCCTTTGGGGATAGGTCCTCGTCGGGGAAATGAACGGGTCGGCGGCGATGGACTGCGGCGAGCGAGCCTCTGGAAGCTGGAAATCGGCGCCGATGATGACCCGGATGTCTACGTCGCTCTTTAGATTCGGGCTGCGACGGATGTTCTCGTCAGCCACGTTGAAAATATCGGTCAGGAGCGTTAGCGCGTAGGTCTTGCCAGTGTAATCCACAATGACCGTGCGTGGATAGTCTGTCCGGTCAGCAGGGCCGAACTGCACGATGGTGAAGCCTTGATCGCGCAGATACTCGGCTGTCGCTGCTGCCAGATTCTCCCGGGGGGTGCCGTTTTGCACGACGATCTTGGCGCCCTCCGCTTGTAGCGCTGCAACTATTTCGGCCTGGATTTCGGCCTGACGTTGGGCTTCGGCCTGCGCCTGAGCCACCAGGGCCGGGTCGGGGGTGGGAGTCGGCGGCGGACCGGCCGGCTTGGGAGATGAGAAGATGCTGTCAACCACCGGGCGAATCTTCTCACGGACAGGCAATAGCACCTGTGCGCCGCTGCTGGTCTTGTAGTCCACCGTCATCGTGTGGTCAATGACCGCACTCTGGATGTCGGCGCCGGTGATTTTGTCGGCCAGTTTGGCCAATTCGAGAATGTCGACCAGTTGCAGGTCGGTTTGCACCGTGCCGGCCATGGTCGCCCACAACTCTGGGATTTTGGGGACCACGTCGATGGCCAGTGCCTTTTCTCGAATGGCAAACAAAACTGCCTGCTGGCGCCGGGCCCGGTCGAAATCGGCGCCGGAGGTGGCGCGGGTGCGGGCGTATTTCAGGGCCGTATCGCCGTCGAGGTGCTGGGGTCCGGCCTCGATGTAAAAGGGATCGTAACCGTAGTTCTCGTCGGGGTATTTGGGGTCGTTGATGGTCTGCGGCACGTCAATGTCTATGCCGCCCAGGGTGTCGACAATGCGCCGGAAGCCGTCAAAGTCCACCCGCACGTAAAAATGGACGGGCACGCCCAGGTTGTATTGCACGGTCTTCATCGCCAGGGCGGGGCCACCGCCAGGGTAGCCATTTTTGTCGCCCAGGTAATGGGCGGTGTTGATGCGATTTTCGCCGTAGCCGGGGATCGTCACCCACAGGTCGCGGGGGATGGAGAGCATGCCCGCCTTGCCCGTTGCCGGGTCGATGGTGACGAGGATCATCGTGTCGGTGCGGGCATACTGCTCGTCGGGACGCTTGTCGATGCCCAACAGAAGGATGTTGACTCGCTCGTCTTCTTCCCAGTCGGGCAACGACTCGCCGGTGAGTCCGGTGACCGGCTGCGGGTTGCTGGCCGCACGGGGGTTGGGATACTCGTTCCCGCCGGGGCTGACGACCGGCAAGGTCAAGTCAATGTAGGGCAGGGTGGGCAATTCGGCGTGGGCTACTACGTCTTTGACGGTGAAGTAGAAGATATAACCTGAATATCCCCCACCGACCAGAAAAGCGACGGTCAACGCGACGGCGAGGAGACGTGAAAGCAAAGAGGCTCGGCGACGAGGTTGAATCGGCCTTCCTAACTGTGCTTGGGTATGTGTAATCATGGCCCCAATTATATCACAGGCTGGCCTATCGGCAAAATTGCGTAAGCGGTTTGGCGTAAATAGTAGTAACGACTTCAGTCGTCTTTGGGCCCACAGGCAATTAACGACTGAAGTCGTTACTACCAACAATCCAACAATGTGCAAATTGCGGCTTTTGAATCACGTTCCTAGAGGGGCGTGATGTTGGCAATGTAGAGGGCATGGTCGGTGAGCAGGTAGAGTTTGCCGGTGAGTTCGTCTACGAAGATGGATTGCAGGGCGCTGAAGCTGACGGTTTCTTCGTCGCGGGGTTTAAACTGACGCACGAAGCGGCCGTCCTTGTTCAGTTGCACCACGCGACGGTTGCCGGCGTCGGCAACGTAAACGTACTGGGCCACGTCGTCGGGGGCGGTGTAGATGGCCGTTGGATGGCTGAGGGGTTTGTCAATCTCGGTGATCTGAAATTCAACGGGAATTCCTCCCTCGAATTTGCGGATGGTGCCATCGGCGTAAAGAACGTAGATGAAGCCGTCAATGGCCATGTCCACGGCGCCGGCCAGGTTGACCTCCACGTCGTCGGGGAAGTAATTTTGTGGCGGGTTGGTGTAGCCATCGGCGCCGGGCACGTAACGCAGGATCTGTCCGATTTGCGGGTCGAGGATGTAGAAGTTGCCAAAGTAGCTGCCCACGGCTACGGGCAACGCCCAGGCATCTTTCTCGGCAATGGGCGACGGAGCGAGTCCCCAACTGGGATTGTATTCCAGCAAGCCGCCGCTCTCCAAAATCAGCAGGTCGCTGGTCTGACGTTCGCCGCCGACGGGCATCCACGTCAGGTCGATCATCTCACCGACGACGGTGGTATCTATTTGTTGGCCCCGTCGGGCCAGCACCGGATCGCCTTCGTCGGGCTCCAGAGCGTCGTTCACCTCGTCCAGCCGATGACGGTAAACCAGGTCGGCGCCTGTATCGAGGACGTAAACGTCCAGCCCGTTGACGACGACCCGTCGCAAGCGGGTGCCCGGGGTATCGTAGGTGCGAAGCTGTCCCAGCCAGTAGAGCCGCTCCACCCGATTGATCTCGTCCTGCTGTTCGGCAATGGAAGCACGCAACTGGCCGATGACCGGCTCGTCCGGTTTGATGGTTTCGGCCTGGGTCAGAAAGGTTTCGGCCTGGGCCAGCAGGTCCCGGGCCGTCGCGTCGTTGGCGCTGAGTGCCTGCTGATAGGCAGCCTGGGCTTGTTCTACCAGGGCGTTGAATTCATTTTCGCGGGCCAGCCCCTGCCGCCAATAGGTCAGCCCAACGATCAGCGCCACCACGATGAGAATGCCCAAAGCAACCGTCCGCAGAACCCGCTGGGGAAGCTTCGGGGCGTAGATGCGGCGTGCCTGCCCGGTAGCCATCGGGCGCCGGGCCGGAATCTCTTGCTCCTGCCCTGGCAGCACGCGGCGGGTGAGCGTGCGCAGGCCCGTCCAGATCACCATCAACAGGGCCAGCAATCCTTTGCCCAGCGCGGCCAGCCAATGGCCTACCGGTACGGCTTGGCCGAGGCTGCGGTGGGGTTCAGGCTTCGGCGAGCCCGGTTGGGCAGCCGCGCCCGGTCGGGGATCATCCGGGCGAGGGCCCCTCCTGCCCGCGCCAGCCAGCGCCGTCGCCCTCCCGCCGCCGACCTGGGCGTCGGGCCTGGGGACAGGCTCTCTGACCTTTGCTTCAGCCTTAACCTTGGCTCTGGCCTGAATCTCTACCACCAGGGCAGTACAATCGTGACCTCCGGTCAACTTGCCCAGGTTGGTCAGTGCGCCTTCCACCCCTTGATAGGCGACGGCCTTCTCCACCCGGTTAAGGGAGGTGCGGGCTGCGAAGCGGCTGTCGCCCAGCACCAGCATATCCCCCGGCTCGACACGCACGTGGAAGAGTTGAACGTCCACGCCCACCTGCCGGCCCAGGGCCGGCGCGCCGGTAGCCTCTGGGTCGGCCATGTCTAGCCAGCGGGAGGCCTCCGGGAACCGGGTCACGATGCCACGGGTGATGGCATAGGTGACGGCCGGTCCCACCGAGGCGATAAACACGTCCTCGCCACGCACAATCACCGCCGTGACACCCCCCAGCAAACCGTTCTCACCCGGCTGGTGGGCCGATTCTGCCAGCAGCCGGGCATTGGCCGCCAGCAGTGCGCGTCGCAGGCTGGCGGTGACGCTGCCGGACGACCTGTAGTACGTGTTTCGGATTGTCTCCGCCAGCAGCCGGTTCAACCTGTCTTTTTCAGCCCTTTCACAGTCGCCGCGCACCTCAACCACAATGAACAGGTCTCCCCTGGAAAGGCCGGCCTGCGGCCGGCCGGCCGGTTCGCGCACGGCCAGCACGTTGGGCGCTTCGCTCACCCATCGCCCGCCGGCGATGTTCATTTGCCCCATCACCGTTTTCAATTCGATGCTCATCGCGGTTTCTCTCCCTCACTCCCACTCGATGGTCGCCGGTGGCTTGCTGCTCACGTCGTACACCACCCGGTTGATCTCTGCCACTTCGTTCACAAGCCGATTGCTGACCCGCGCCAGCAAGTCGTCGGGCAGGCGTGCCCAGTCGGCGGTCATAAAGTCTTCGGTGGTGACGGCGCGCAGAGCGACGACACTGGCGTAGGTGCGTCCGTCGCCCATCACGCCCACGCTCCGCACCGGCAGAAGCACAGCGAAGGCTTGCGCCACCCGGTCGTACCAGCCGGCTGCGCGCAATTCCTCGATGAAGATGGCGTCGGCGTGGCGCAAAGTCTCCAGCCGATCCCACGTCACCTCGCCCACCACGCGGACGGCCAGTCCCGGCCCGGGGAAGGGATGTCGTCTCACGATCTCCGGGGGCAGTCCCAGCGCCTCTCCCACCCGCCGCACTTCGTCTTTGAAGAGATACCGCAGTGGCTCTACCAACTTGAACTGCATGTCGGCCGGCAATCCCCCCACGTTGTGGTGAGTTTTGATCTTGGCCCCCACGGCCCGGTCCGGGGCGGTGGATTCGATCACGTCGGGGTAAAGTGTCCCCTGGGCCAGCCAGCGAGTCTCCTCTGGAGAAAAATCGGCCTGCCCCAGCCGGCGCGCCTCGGCCTCGAACACGCGAATGAATCGCTCGCCGACGCGCTTGCGTTTCGCCTCCGGGTCGGTGACGCCTGCCAGGTCCGCCAGAAATTCTTCGGTGGCGTCCACGGCGACCAGCGGCACGCGCAAATGGTCACGAAAAGTGGCGACGACCTGTTCCGGCTCCCCCCGTCGCATCAGACCGTTGTTGACGAAAATGCAGGTCACCTGGTCGCCGATAGCCCGGTGCAGCAGCGCCGCCGTCACCGCCGAGTCGACGCCGCCCGACAGTCCGCACACCACCCGCCCCGCACCGACCTGAGCCTGTATCCCCCGAATCGCCTCCTCGATGAAGTTGCCCGGCGTCCACCCCCCCTGGCAACCGCACACGTCGTACAGAAAAGCGCGCAGAATCTCCGGCCCTTGCGGCGTGTGGGCGACCTCCGGGTGAAATTGCAAGCCATATAATCCACGCGCCGGGTCGCCCATAGCTGCCACCGGGCTGTTGTCGGAGCGGGCCAACACTTTGAAGCCGGGCGGCAGCCGGGTGATGCGGTCGCCGTGGCTCATCCAAACAGTTAGAGGTTGGGAATTGGAGATCAGGGATTTGAGATTGGTAAATAGTGGGTTGTCTACGTCGGTCAATTGGACCTGGGCCGGGCCGTATTCGCGTTCGGGAGCCGGGTCTACCTGCCCCCCCAGATGATAGGCCAGCAATTGCATGCCATAGCAAATGCCCAGCACCGGCCGGCCGCTGGCCAGCACGTAATCCGGCAGGTGCGGCGCTCCCGGCGCGTAGACGCTGGCCGGCCCGCCGCTCAAAATGTAGCCTGCCGGGTTCAATCGGGTCACTGTTTCGGCCGGCGCGTTGTAGGGAATCAGCTCACAGTAAACCTCCGCCTCGCGCACCCGGCGGGCGATGAGTTGACTGTATTGCGAGCCAAAATCAAGGATGACAACCGTTTCGCGTTCAGACACCAGTCCTCAGCCAAAGACAATCTCGTCGTCGGTCATCCGAATGATGACGGCCAGCGAATAGATGGGCACGTTCAGATAGGCCAGTTCGTCGCGTCCCCCCTCAAAAGCCTTTTCGATGACGGCGCCGATGCCTTTGATCTCGGCCCCGGCGTCCAACGCCAGCCGGGCCAGCGCGTCAATCGTTTTGCCTCGGGCCAGGAAATCGTCGATGATGAGCACCCGGTCGTCGGGGCCGAGGAACTCGGGTGACACCATCAACTCCACGTACTCCCCTTTGGTGTGCGAGGGGGCGGTCTCGCGGTATACCTGTTCGGGCATGGTGACCGGCTTTGTCTTGCGCGCGTAGACGATTGGCACACCCAGAGCCAGGGCCGTCGTCAGCGCAGGGGCGATGCCCGAAATCTCGGCGGTCAGCACCTTGTTGATGCCCATCGCTCCAAAGTGCGCCGCCAGCGCGCCGCCGGCGGCCAGCATCAAGGCCGGGTCCACCTGATGGTTGATAAAACTGTCTACTTTGAGGATGCCTCTCCCCAGGTTCTTGCCTTCGCGCCGGATGCGTTCTTTGAGGGCTTCCACTACCACTGCTCCTGTGAGGGATGAATTTGGGGGCAGGGGGACGCTCCGCTGGATGAATGGCCTCAGCCCATCCGAAGGGGTCTGGCCTGGAGAGCCATTGCCAGGAGTGCCTCACCCCTACGCGACCGATGATAGAATTGACGTGCCTACATCTTGTATTGTGGTACATATTATACCACAACATGTTGTGTTTGTGTAGCGGGTTGCCTTAAAAATGGCAGAATTGAGCGCCAGACTTCGGAAGTCTCCTAACTGAACAGTCGTTGACAATAGTATCCGTTCGCTTCCCCGATGGCCGATTCTATGCTATGATATAATGAGTATAACACATTATGAGAGGTGACATGGGGGACGAGAACAGAGGTAGAGAAAAGGAGAAGCCCAAACCTACGACCCTGTTGTTGATACGCCACGCCCTCAACGATTGGGTGGGCGAAAGGCTGGCCGGATGGACTCCCAACGTCCATCTGAACGACGAGGGGCGGGCGCAGGCCGAGGCATTGGCGCAACGACTGGCCGACCGGCCCATCGCTGCCGTGTACGCCAGTCCCCTGGAACGCGCCGTCGAGACGGCCCAGGCCATCGCCGCCCCGCACCGCCTGGAGGTTCAAATCCGAGAGGGAATCGGCGAGGTTCGATACGGAGAGTGGACTGGCAGATCCCTCAAAGAGCTGTACCAGGAGGATGCCTGGCGCATGGTGCAGTTTTATCCCAGCGGCGTCCGTTTTCCCGGCGGCGAGATGTTCCGCGAAGTGCAGGCCCGCGCCGTGGCCGAAATGGAGGCGATTGTGGCCACCCACCCCTCCGAGGCGGTGGTGATCGTGTCACACGCCGACGTGATCAAAGCCATTCTGGCCCATTACGTGGGCTTGCACCTCGACCTGTTCCAGCGGCTGGTTGTCGGGCCGGCGTCGCTCAACGAGCTCACCTTCACCCCAATGGGGCCACGCCTCATCTGCCTCAACGATACTGCCCACATCCCCCCAAAAACCGCCGACTGTCGCCGGGAGAGTCAACGAGGGGCAAAGGATAGTTAGATGGCTGGAAATGTGATCGAGATGCACCCTGTTTCGCGCATCACCGTTGATGCCGTTGGACCTCCGGGCCAGCGCGTTTTCTTGCTGCAAGCCAGCCAGGGGACAGAGATCGTCACGTTGAAAATTGAAAAGGAGCAGGCTCAGGTTTTGGCCCAGGGAATTGACCAGATTCTAGAGGAGTTGGCAGAGCAATTTCCCCGTGAAATATCGAAGATGGAAGAACCGCTCGCCTCGGAACTTATGTTGTACGACCCGATAGAACCGCTGTTTGCCGTCGGCCAGATGGGGTTGGGCTACGACGAGTCGGAAGACGCCCTGGTGTTGGTGGTGCGAGAGTTGACGCCGGAGGAAGAAGCGCACGATGCCACAATCGCCCGCTTTTGGGCCACGCGCGGTCAGATGCAGGCCCTCAGCCGTCACATAAAAGAGGTAGCGGCCCGGGGGCGACCTATCTGCCCTCTGTGCAATCGCCCCATCGACCCGGATGGTCACTTTTGTCCCAAGAGCAATGGCCGCGAACGGGCGCAGTGATAAAAAGAGACGATAGAGATCGGCCCCAAATGGTGAGCGTGGAGCGTATCCTGAACCTGTTGGCCAAAGGAACAATGCTAAAGTCGCACGGGCTTATGCCCTGGAGTTCAAATTATACTTTCCTGGTCACAGTGCGCAACGATAGCCAGGAAACTCTGGCCGTTTACAAACCGTGTCAGGGCGAGCGCCCCCTGTGGGACTTCCCCGACGGCACGTTGGCGCTGCGCGAGGTCGCGTCGTTTCAGGTCAGCCATGCCCTGGGGTGGGACCTGGTGCCCCCCACCGTGTTGCGCGAGGGATTCTTGGGACCGGGCGCCGTCCAGCTTTTTATCGAGGCCGACCCGGAAGAGCATTATTTCACCCTGCGCGACGAGCACAAGCACGTCTTCCAGCGCGTGGCTGCCTTCGATTTCGTCGTCAACAACGCCGACCGTAAAGGCGGCCACTGTTTGAAAGACAAAAACGGTCACATCTGGACCATCGACCACGGGCTCACCTTTCACCCTGAGCCCAAATTGCGCACGGTCATCTGGGACTTTGCCGGGCAACCGATTCCCGACGACGTCCTGGCAGACCTCGAGCGTTTGCACCAAACCCTCAACCAGACATCCAACCCCCTTCTGGCCGAACTCGCCCACCTGATCACCGACCACGAAATCCAGAGGTTCAAGCACCGCCTGAACCGACTCATCACCACCAGGACCTTCCCTCTGCCGGGTGCAGGGCGTAACGTGCCCTTTCCACCCATTTGAAGCGCGTGGAGCGTGAAACGCAACTACCGTAACATCACGCTCCACGCTTTACGTTTCACGCTTCACGTTTCGCGTTTGGTTTTCGTATGCGTATCCCTTCGACATTGAAAGACTTACAACGTTTCGTCGCCTCCCTCGATTGGGAAGACATGATGGCCCAGGTTGAGCAGGAAACCCGGGTGCGATTGGCCATCGTGGGACCGGTGAACGCCGGCAAGAGCACGCTTTTCAACACCCTCGTGGGCCGAGAGGCGTCGCCGACCTCTGCTGTGCCCGGCACCACCCGCAAGTTGGTGGCCGATTGGTTTGGGCCCTTCGTTTTGGTGGACACGCCCGGTTTTGGCGAACTCATAGGCCCCCTCCAGGGAGCGGACGGCGTAGATCGAGAGCAGGTTGCGCTGCAAGCGGTCGCCCACGCGGCGGTGGTCGTGCTCCTGCTGGACGCAGCCGCCGGTCTGCGCCAGTCGGACCACGACCTGTATCGCCGGCTGGCCGCCACCGACCGACCGCTGGTGGTGGCCCTGAACAAGATGGACCTGGTCCGCCGTGATCGGGCGGCCGTCCTGGCCGATGCTCGCTCACACCTCGATGGCACCCGGATCATCCCGATTTCGGCCAAACGGGGCGACGGTGTGGCGAGTGAACTGATGCCGGCGGTCTTTCAGGCCGACTCCAGTCTGGCCGTGGCCGTGGGGCGCGCCTTGCCCGCCTACCGACGGCTGGCCGTGCGACGGCTCATTCGCAACGCTGCCCTCCTCAACGCCGTCGTGGGCGCCGAGCCCATCCCTGGCCTCGACCTTCCGCTGCTGCTGACCACCCAGGTGAGACTGGTGTTACGCATCGCTGCCGTCTACGGCGAAGCTATCAGCCCGGAACGGGCCCGCGAACTCATCGCCACGATGGCGGGTGGTGTGGCTCTGCGTTACCTGGCAGGAGAAGCGGCCAAGTTCATCCCCGGACCCGGCTGGCTCATCGCCGCTGCTCTGACCTCAGCCAGCACGGCGGCGATCGGGCAGGTGGCGGTGCGCTACTTCGAGAGCGGCAAGCAGCTCAGCCCGCAGCAACTGCGTGACCTTTATCACCACCACCGGTCGTCAGCAGGCAGGGGAGACACTGATCACCCATGACCGGAATGGCATCTTCTCGCCTGAAGTGGGACTTGCTGGGAATCACCCTCGGCCTGGTGGGGCTGGCATCGTTCCTCTTCCTGCCCCCTGCCCTGGCATGGCCGACGCCCCTGCTGACAACCCTCGCCTTTGCCCTTTACATTGGCATCACCATCGTCCTCGGCATCCCCGTCAGCCGCCAGCCCAGTCTCACGTTTGGCCTGGTCAACGTGGTCATCATCGCCACCTTTCTCTGCCTGGGACTGGCGCCGGCCATTTTGGCTTTGATTTTGGGTGTCGTCATCGCCGAAGCCGGCCGCCAGCTCCTGGCCGACCACCTGGGCCATCAGCGCCGCCGACGATGGCATCTTTTCGTGGCCGTCTGGTTCAACAGCGGCATGCTCGTTCTCAGCCTGCTGGCGGGAGCGGGTATTTTCCAATGGTTGGGCGGTCGCGCTCCACTCGATGCGGTCTCTTCCTCAGACGTGTTGCCCCTCGCCGGTCTGATCCTGGGCTTCTTCTTCGCCAATCAATTGGGAATAGCCCTTTACCTGAAATCGTGGAGCACCCCTGCCCTGGCCTACTTCCGACAGCACGCGCTCAAGCTCCTGACCGTCGAGCTGATACCCCAGTCGATCTCCCCCCTCATCGCCCTCGTCTATTTCTCCTTGCCACCCTGGGCCTCGTGGCTCTCGGCCATCGCCTTGCTCACCGCTGCCCTGCTCACCAATCGTCTGGTCTACGCCCGCCGCCGCCTGGAACAACAGTTGGAAAAGGTGTCTACCCTCAACGCCATCTCGCACCAGGTCACGGCCAGCCTCGACCTGGAAAGAGTGTTCAAAACCATCGTAGACGCCATGGTGCCCCTCATCGGTTGCCAGCGGGCCGGCATCTTCGTCCTCGACGAGACGGGTGGGGCCATCAGCCTGGTCCGGGCCTACGGGCTCAGCGACGAGTTTATGAGACAGGCACAAAGCCTGGCAGTAGAGACAGTCCGGGCTCTGGCCGTCAGGCAGCAGACCCCGGTCCTTGTAGAAGACGTAGAGCGAGTCGCCGAGTTTGCGCCATTTCGCAAGCTTACCCGTGAGGAGGGGATTCGAGCTTTCGCCGACGTGCCGATGCGCAGCCGGGGACGAGTCATCGGCGTGCTGACCGCCTATTTCGATCACGTCCATCGTTTCAGCCCGGACGAGATGGATTTGCTCACCGCCCTGGCCAATCAGGCCGCCATCGCCGTGGACAACGCCCGTCTTTACGCCCACACCGACGCTGCTCTCAACGAACAGATCGCCCAGCTTTCGGCCAAAAACAGGCAACTTGCCAGCGTGCTGGAAGTCGGCAATGCCCTGCGGGCCGACCTGGGCCTGGACGACGTGCTCGATCAGATAGTGAAAAGCGTGGTGAACAGTTTGGGCTTCCGGGTGGCCATTTTGAGCCTGGTGGAACAAGACTCGGAGCCTATGCTGCGCCAGGTTGCCGCTGCCGGCATTGATCACAAAACCTTTCGCCGTCTGCGGCAGGCTCGAGCCCCTCTGGATCGGTTCCTCGCTCTGATGGAGCCGCGCCTGCAACTGGGACGGGCTTACTTCATCCCCCACACCGAGGGCATAGCCTACGCCGACCTCTGGGGTGGCGAAGCGTACACCTACGCGCCCGACGCGCCCCAGGGTGAGGACGAGACCTGGCATCCCGACGACGTGCTCTTCGTCCCCCTCCTGGGCCGCCGCAACGAACTGGTGGGCATCCTTTCCGTTGACGATCCCGTAGATGGGCGTATCCCCTCGCAAGAGACCATCGAAGCGCTGACCATTTTTGCCAACCACGCCTCGGCGGCCATCGAGACGGCCACTCTCTTCAGCACCATCCAGCAGCACGTGGCCGAGCTTTCCATTCTGCACAAGGTGGGGCTGGAACTCGCCTCCTCCTTCGATCTGACCCAGGTTTTGGACGTGATCGCCGAGAGCGCGCTCAACCTGGTCACCGCCGACGACATCCACATCTTTCTTTACGACGAGCAAACCGGGCAGGTCACCTTTGGCACCAGCCTGTGGGCCGACGGTCGGACCGAAACGCCCTACCGAAATCCACGACCGGAAGGCCTGACCTACACAGTGGCCCAAACAGGGCAACCTCTGGTCATCAACGATCCGGCCCATCACCCCTTGTTCACACGACCGGACGCGGCGGGCTGGCAGGTGGACGCGATTGCCGGGTTCCCGCTCAAGTATGGCGACGAGGTGGTCGGTGTTTTCAACGTCGCCTTCATCACCCCGCACACCTTCACCGAGGACGAGTTGCGCCTGCTGCGGCTTCTGGGCAGTCAGGCCGCCATCGCCATCAGCAACGCCCGTCTCTTCCGCCAGGTGCAGGAGGGACGCGATCAGTTGGAAGCTATTCTCAACTCTACCCAGGATGGCATCCTGCTCTTCGACCCCCAGGGGCGAATCCTGGTCGCCAACCCGATGATCGAGGAGTTGACGGGTTTGACGCGCCACGACCTGATCGGGCGCGACCTGAACACTTTGGGTGAGCAATTTGGGGCCGAGGCTCAGACTCTTATTGGCTACACCCCGGAGGCACTGCGGCAGATCGTCGCCGACCTGGAGCGCGAGCCCCGGACCGTCCTCAAAGACAAGGTTGAGACCAATCGCCCCATCCGACGAGTGTTCGAGCGCATCGTGGCCCCTGTGCAGGAGCAACGAGGAGCCGTGCTCGGCTACGTGATGGTGCTGCACGACGTGACCGAAGGCCAGGAGTTGGCCGAAATGCGCGACGACCTGACCCATATGATCGTACACGATTTGCGCACTCCCCTCAGCACCATCATCGGGAGTTTGAATGTGCTGGCCGAGATCGAGTCCGACGACTCTAACCTGGCCGACCTCGTCTCGGTCGCCTCGAACAGCAGCCAGCGGATGCTGAATCTGGTCAACTCTCTGCTGGACATCGCGGCCCTGGAGGCCGGGCAATTGCCATTGAGACGCGACACTTACGACCTGGTGAAGCTGGTGGAGAGTGCGGTCGAGCGTATGCAACCGCTGGCCCGCTCCGACAATGTACGCATTGAAATGACCGTACCCTCGGACTCGCCGCCGGTGGATGCAGACGCCGATCTGGTCGTCCGTGTCCTGGCAAATCTTTTGGACAACGCGCTGAAATTCTCACCGGAGGGGAGTGTGGTGAGGCTTGCGGTATCTCCGGTGGAGGAGGGCGGCGGCGTTCAGTTCGTCCGCTGCGCCGTCCACGATCAGGGGCCAGGTATCCCCCTCGGAGAACGAGATCACATCTTCGAGAAATTCAGCCAGGTAAAGGGACGCCGTGGCCGACGCCGGGGCAGTGGGCTGGGACTCACCTTTTGCAAGCTGGCGGTGGAGGCTCACGGCGGCGACATCTGGATCGAGGACCCCCCCGGCGGTGGCAGCCGTTTCGTCTTTACGCTGCCCGTCGCCGGCTGATCGGCCCCGTCCGCCGGGTGCACGAACGATCTGTTTTTCGTAACACTTTAGTTTTCTGTGGTTACTGCTCAGGCATAGGTGCCAGGCACTTATAAAAGCGTCTTTTTGCCAGGTTGACAGCG
>JAJRXB010000013.1 GCA_024276515.1 Chloroflexota bacterium | reverse complement strand
CTCCCTCCTTCGTTCGTTGTTCCCAGGCGCAACGTCAATGTTTGCAAAACGACTCCATCCGCTCAATCTCAAGCTGTGGCCGGTCTCTTGACCCACGCTGTGGCCGGTCTCTTGACCGCGCCACGGTCGGAGATCGGCCCGAGCGGGCGGTGGTCTCTCAAGCTGTGGCCGGTCTCTTGACCCACGCTGTGGCCGGTCTCTTGACCGCGCCACTCTCGGGACCGGCCCGAGCGGGCGGTGGTCTCCCACGCTGTGGCCGGTCTCTTGACCCACGCTGTGGCCGGTCTCCAGACCGCCCCCCTCCGGGCACGGTCAGAGACCGGCCCGAGCGGGCGGTGGTCTCTCACGCTGTGGCCGGTCTCTTGACCGCGCCACCACCCTCGGGCATCACGCACGGGCGATAGATCGCTGCCACCACAGCAGGGCTGCGACGATGCCGGCCACCGAAAGCGCAGACCCCACCGCCGCGGCCCCGATGAGAACGTGTCGCCGGCGGAGAAAGGAAACCGACCGCTCATCACTTCGCTCAGCCGCCCGCCGTATGGCAGCCACCAGCAGGTCTTGCTTGAGACCCGATTCAAAGGCGGGTGAGGGCGTCACCGGCGCCAGGGCTGCCCTCACTCGTTCGGCAATTCGCAGCAGCGACGTTAGCTCGGCCCGATAAGCAGGAAAGAGACCCAGATACTCTTCCCCGCTAGCCGCCTCGTTGTCAATTAAGTAATCGGCGTGAGCTGCCAATACCTCGGCTATCATTTTGTCTTGCATAGCTCAGTCCTTTTCATGCCCCGTCACTCTGCCGGGTAGGTCACCAATCCCACCGTTCCGGGGCCAAAGTGAACCGCCAGCGAAATCGCCAGGTCTTCGACGAAGGTTTGGCGCACGTTCAGGCTCTCCCGAGCCAGCTCCAACAGCTTTTCGGCTTCTGCTGGTGCTTCGGCGTGAATAGCGGCCACGTTGACCGGCGTGTCGGCACCCACCGCGTCGCGGGTGATGGCTAACATGCGTTCAACGGCCCGACTGCGGGTGCGAACACGATCTTGCACATCCAACAGACCATCTTCGAGCCAGATGATGGGCTTCACGTTGAGGAGCGATGCCAGCGCGCCCTGCAACCGCCCCACCCGACCGCTCATCTGAGCGTAGCGCAGGTCGGCCAGCGCCAGGGTGACGGTCAACCGGCGCCGGGTGGTTTCGAGACGGGAGAGGATCTCTTCCACACTGGCGCCCCTCTCACTCATCACTGCCGCGTCGAGGACCATCCAGCCCAACCCCGCCGACCCTGCCATGCTATCTACCACGTGGACGCGCACCTGATCTTTCACCATGTCGGCGGCCAACTCGGCCGACTGGGTGGTGCCGCTGAGCTTGGCGGTGACGTGAATCGAGATGATGTCGTCCGCCTCATCTGCCAGCGATTGGTATGCCTCGCGGAACTCCCCCGCCGAGGGCTGCGACGTGGTAGGGATGATACCCAGTTCGTCTACTTTGCGGTAAAAGGTGGATTGGTCAATGCTGACCCCTTCGCGATAGGTTTCGCGTCCAAACTGAATGTTGATGGGCACCACCCGGATGTCGTAGCGCGAAACCCATTCGCCGGGCAAATCGCACGTGCTGTCGGTGACGACTTTGATCATGGTCGGCACCCCCTCTCAGTCACTATCCTGACAAAAAGCAGGTGACAGTCACTTGAACTGGCGCAAAAAACGGGATGATCTTTCAAATTCTAACCTGATCGCTCATATTGGCGTAATGTGCGTTGCGTGTGTGCTAAAAGTGACTGTCACCTCAGCACAGCAGCTTTTCGCAAGCTCGAAATCGGAACTACGCAGCATCGAGCATCTCGCGCAACGACAGCAGCGTTCGATGGTAGAGAGACTTGATCGCTCCTTCGCTGCGACCCATCACCTCTCCAATCTCAGCGTTCGACAATCCCTCGACGAATTTGAGGATGAGGAGCTGTTGACGGTCGGCGGGCAGGCGTCGGATGGCCGCCAGGAGCTCGTCTCGCTCCTCTTTTTGCTCGGCCATTTGATGCGGTCCCTCACGGCGTTGCGCGCTGAGCTTTATATCCTCCAACGAGACGACCTTGCGCCGGCTTTGATCTCGATGCCAGTTGGCCACCAGATTGTGAGCGATACGATAGAGCCAGGCAGAGAACGGCGCGCCCCGCTGCACGTAACGGTCGATGTGATCAAGTGCACGATGGAATGTACGAGCGGTCAAATCTTCGGCGTCGTGGTGATTGCCGACGCGGTAATAAATGTAATTGTAGATTTTTTTAACGTAACGCTCGTACAAAATGCCGAAGGCCTCCGGGTCGGTTTTGGCTTGCTCGACCAGGGCGTTTTCGTCGGCCAACATTCCTTCTCCTATGCCGGTTGGCCTTGCGGCGTCTGTTTGGTAGAACACCGCGAGGCTGAGATAGTTGCGCGCGAAGAACGGCTATCAAGTAGAAAGCCATCCCCAACCGTGACGGAGATGGCTTGGGTGAGGATTGCCTGAGTTGATCAGGCAGAAACCGGGGTGCGGGCTTCTTCGTCCTGGATGGCGGCCACGTCGACCGGCCAGGCATTGGGACAAATGGCGGCCCCCAACACGCCTGGCCCGGTGTGGACGCCAACGACCGAGCCCACCTCGCCGAAGATGGTGCGCTGACAATTGAAACGACGGCGCACCTCGGATTCCAGCTCGCGCACCTCGTCGGGAACCTGGGCGTGCATCACAACGACCTGTACCGGCTGGCCGGGCGACACGTGAGATTCCAGCTCGTCCAGCAATCGTCGCACGGCCTTGCGCTTGCTGCGGACTTTGTCCAGCGGTTTAACGATGCCTTCGTCTAACGTGAGGATGGGTTTGACCTTGAGCAACGTGCCCAAAAAGGCCGACGCAGCACCGATGCGTCCCCCCTTTTGCAGGTATTCCAGGGTGTCAACCACGAAAAAGAGCTTCATGTCACGTCGCATCTGCTCAACCCGGGCGACGATTTCGTCCATCGAGCGGCCGTCGGCGGCCATCTCGGCCGCGGTGACTGCCATCAACCCCAGAGCAGCGGCCACGAAGCGCGAGTCTATGACCACGATGTTGGCATCTGGCAGCATCTGGCGGGCGTCCAGGGCCGATTGATACGTGCCGCTCAATTTGCTGGAGATGACGATACAGAGCACGTCGTGACCGGCCTCGGTCAACTCGGCGAAAACCTCCCGGAACTGTCCCGGCGACGGTTGAGAGGTGGTGGGCAGTTCGGGAGATTCGGCAAGCATGGCGTAAAACTCGTCGTTGGTCAGGTTGACGCCTTCTTGAAAAACCCGATCTTCGCCAAAATGCACGTTCAGGGGAATAACGCGAATATCAAATTTTTCGATCACATCGGGGGGCAGATAACAGGTAGAATCGGTGACGACTTTGATCATCGAGCGAAGCTCCTTCCTCCTTCAGTTTGGTTTCGACGTAATCACGATCAGCGATCGAATGCTTTCAGTGCGTCCTGCAAAAAGGAGGTGAGGCGACCGACGCTCTCCTCGCTCAATTCATTCAGATAAGCCTGAAATTCTTTGGTGTGGCTTATCAATTTGCCCACAAGCGATGGGTCCTCGGCCTGGCTCGACAGGATTGTCCCCAGGCTGAAGCCGGCCAGAGTGCCCAGGCCCACCTCTCCACTGGCTGTCAGGCTGGTCAGCGTGCGGTAGGGAATGAGTTCACCGACCTGCTGGGTGGCATAAGCCAGGTTCAGGAGAAGCGCGCCGATCATCTCGGTGCAATACACCAGCGGCGTCTTGACGTCGGGCAGGTGGGCCAGGATCTCGCCCATCGCGTCGGCGTAGTTGGATTCTTTGGTTTCCCGTAGCCGCTGCAGCAGACGTTCCTTCGCCTGATACCACTCGTCGCCCTGGAGCACTTCCTGGCGCAATTGGGTCAGGAATTTCGCAGCTTTGTGGGTGGGATAGAAGACGACCATAGAGCGACCGGGACCAACGTGGCCGTTGCCGAGGACGTAAGACGAAGCAGCCACTCCCTTTTCCTCGAGCAGTTTAAGCATGTCATAGGCAGAAAACTTATTGACACCCAGACGCTCTGCCACCAGCGAATAGTGAACAGGGCCACCAAATTCACGATACAGATCAAAAAGTTTATCGAGAAATGCTTGTTGGCGGGGTGTGAGTTTCATCTTTCCACCACCTTTTTTTACACCAACTTCAACCTCCAGTCCCGATTTCGACTATACTTCAGGCTGAGCGCCAACGGCGAGACGACGTGGACTGCAAGTAGAACCCAATACCAAAAAAACCAAAGACCAAACCACATTGTACAATCGGAGTGGTTCTTTGTCAACAGGGTGTTCTTCTGTGCTCGCCAATCCCGCAACGCGACGAACTACCAGGTGTTACTTTATCTTGCAGAGGTATCATCTCAATGACAGGACTTACGCAGTGGCCACTTCACCAGACTTCGGAAGTCTGCGAAAGGAGGTTCACCCGGCAGGATTGCCTTGCGGCGTATAGCAACGCCGCCGGCAAAAGTGATTCGGAAGACTTCCGAAGTCTCAAGCGCGTAACTCCTGTCAATGATTCGGGGCAGGGGCAGGGTCTTCCCCCAGAGGGCGACCGCAAGGGTTCGCCCGTTACTACTCAGGTGCCAGGCACTTTTGGCAGATAATATGATGTTTAAGAAATTATTTCGGCATACAAGCCGCCAGTCGCCTCGAGCTAAAGCTCCAGGCTAAAAGCAGGCTATTGGCCTCTCCAAGACGAAGATTTAGGGCGCTTTTAGCGTCCTTCAACTGTTAGCCTGGGGCTTTCAGTCCCAGGCGACGCAGCGGCGATACCCCGTTTAATTGCTTAACTTTCATTAGTCCAGGCCGGGGGAGGGCGGAATCTCGTCCGGAGAAAAAAGGGACTGGTGCAATGAACACCAACTACGTGTACGTGCAAGACGACGAACGCCGGGTCGTGGTGACCGGCCTGGGGGCGGTGTCGCCCCTGGGACTGGACGTGGCAAGCACATGGCAGGGGTTGGTCGAGGGGAGGTCTGGGGTGTCTGCCATCACCACCTTTGACACCCGGGACTTTCCCACCAAAATCGCGGCCAGCATTAAGGGATTTGATCCCACCCTTTATCTGAACCGACGCGAAGCGCGGCGCATGTCGCCCTTTGTCCATTACGCGCTGGCGGCCGCACATCAGGCAATTGCCCAAGCCGGGCTCGATTTGAGTCGAGAAGACCCAACACGGATTGGGGTGGAGATGGGCAGTGCGTTGGGGGGCACCAACGTCATCGAGGAGCAACGATTGATTCTGGAACGCAAGGGGACGCGACACATTAAACCCACGCTGGTGCCCGCGGCGTTGATCAACACGGCCCCATGTTTGATCGCCATTCAACTGGGCATCAAGGGACCGGTCAGCGCGTCTGTGTCGGCGTGTGCCAGCGGACTCACGGCGCTGGGCGATGCAGCCCGGCGACTGGTCTGGGGCGATGCGGACGTGATGTTGGCCGGCGGCGCTGAGAGCGTGATGACCCCTCTGGCTATCGCCGGGTTTAGCCGGTTGGGGGTACTTTCGACGAAAAACGACACGCCAGAGAAGGCATGCGCTCCCTTCGACGCCAACCGCGACGGCACCGTCGTCGGCGAAGGGGCGGCCGTGCTGGTGCTGGAGACCCTGGCTCACGCCTTGCGACGCGATGCCCCGATCCTGGCAGAGGTGCTGGGCTACGGACTCACCAACGACGCCTATCACCCGGCGGCGCCCGACCCCACCGGTGACGGCGCAGCCCGGTCTATGGCCGATGCCCTGCGCGACGGCGGCATCTCGCCCCCCGAGGTGGACTGGATTTGCGCCCACGGCACCGGCACTCAACTCAACGATCCCTCGGAAACGCGAGCCATCAAAACCGCCTTCGGAGAGCGAGCCTACGACGTGCCCGTCAGTTCCATCAAAAGCTCAATCGGCCATATGCTGGGCGCGGCCGGGGCCATCTCGGCAGTGGCCGCCGTGCAGGCCATGCAAACCGGCCTCATCCCGCCTACCATCAACTACCAAACCCCCGACCCCGAATGCGACCTGGACTACGTTCCCAACGTTGCCAGAGAGGCCGCCGTCAACACCGTGATGATCAACAGTTTCGGGTTTGGCGGCCAAAATGCCTGCCTGATCCTCCGCAAATGGGACGGGCGATAAGGTCCTGTTCCAACCGATCCCAACAGTGCCGCCCGTAGGGGTGAGGCGTCCCCCCACAGGCTACGCGTGGCGATACCCTCCCGGCGTTCAATCAGACTGGGCCGGGCACAACCTTACCCCCTTGGCTCATGTCTAGAATCTGTGCATGTCATTGCGAGCGAAGCGACACTTGCACCGCACGCAAGTGCAGGTGAGCAATCCCCCCTCACCAACGGCTGAGACCGCTTCGCCTCCGGCTCGCGGTGACATTGTCGGCACACTTTTCATACATGAGCCACCCCCTTTTCACGTATCGCCCCCGCCCCTGGGACCCCACAAACTCACCGTCGCGCACGACCACCTCTCCCCGGCTGAGCACAGTGCGCGGCCAGCCCCGGACCCGCACCCCTTCGTAGAGGGTGTAGTCGCAGTTCTGGTGCAGGGTCTCGGCGGTGAGGGTCACTTCCCGGTTGGGATCGAAAAGGACCAGGTCGGCGTCGGCGCCGGGGGCGATGGTTCCCTTCTGCGGGTAGAGACCGAAGAGCCGGGCGGCCGCGGTGCTGACGACGTTCACAAACTGGTTGAGCGTCAATCGTCTCTGGTTCACGCCGAAGTGGTAGACCAGCGGCACCCGCGTCTCGATCCCCGGCGCGCCGCCCGGAATCTGGTTGAACGGCGGAGGTCCGCCGGACCAGGGCGACTCGGGCGGAGCCGCAATGGTCTCGCCGGGCAGCCGGCGAAATTCGGGGGTGCGCCGTTCGCCCCGTTTTTGGGCCAGGGTAAAGGGGCAATGGTCGGTGACGACGAAATCCAGGCTGCCGTCCCCCAGTCCCTCCCACATCGCCTCGGTGTCGGCGGCGGCGCGGAGGGGTGGGGCCATCACGTATTTGGCCGGCTCGAAGCCGGGCCGGTCGTAGAGCGCGTCGGTGAGGAGCATGTGTTGCGTGCACACCTCGCCGGTGACGGGCCGGCCCCGCCGACGGAAGCGGCGGATGATCTCCAGTCCCTGGGCCGCGCTCACGTGGACGACGTGCATCGGCAGGTCCACCACCTCGGCCAGCGACAGGGCGCGTCGGGTGGCCTCGGCCTCGGCGACGGCGGGCCGGGTGTGCGGGTGCCAGCGCGGCCCGGTGTGCCCGGCGGCCAGGTGTCGCGCCACCAGGTGCAGGATGACGTGATGATTCTCGGCGTGGACGATGGGCAGGCCGCCGTGCTCCTTCAGGGCTTCTAGCGCCAGCAGCATCTCGGCGTCGGTCAGGCGGATGTTGTCGTAGGCCATGTAGATTTTGAAGCTGGGCATACCCGCCTCGACCACGGCGGGCACTTCGGCCAGGCTGCGCTCGTCGGCGCGGTTGAAGCTCATGTGGAAGCCGTAGTCAACGGCCGCCTGGGGGTCGGCCTCGGCCAGCCGGCCCTCGAAAGCCTCCATCCAGGTCTGGTCG
>JAJRXB010000240.1 GCA_024276515.1 Chloroflexota bacterium | reverse complement strand
CGAAAGTGCCGGTCACTTTATTCAGGAACAACTCTGGTTAGATACTGATTTCACAAACTCTACGCTACGATTCTACACTGTCCCCACGCCTGTGTCTATAGGTCGGCAGGGTAACGCGGTGTGGAAAAGGACCTATCCCGCTCGTAGGTCTTTTGGGCAAAGAGGTCAGCGGATTGAGCGGATGAAGCGGAGGAAGGGTTTTTCGCGTGGCCCAGTGGTCCAATCCACTGAATCTGCTCAATCCGCTGACCTATTTCAACAACCCCTGCCGATACCCCTCGCTGACGGCGTGGCTGCGGTTCTTCACCCCCAGCTTGCGGTAGATATTGGCCAGGTGGTTCTTCACCGTTTTCTCGGCAACGAACAGTTCGTCGGCGATTTCGCTGGTGGTCTTTCCGGCAGCGACGAGTTGTAACACGCCCAGTTCGGTTTGGGTCAGCGTCGGGCGAGGGGGTGCTTCTTGCGAAGCGCGTCGGTAATCGCGCAGCAGGTAGGCGGTCACACCGGGGTCTAGCCAGCCTTTGCCGGCGTGAGCGGCTCGCACCGCCTCGGCAATCTGGGCAGCTTTTACGCTCTTGACGATGTAGCCTATCGCGCCGGCCAGGGCGACAGCGCGCACGTCGGCCTCGTCGTCGGATTCGGTCAGGGCCAGCACCTTGACCTGCGGGTGTCTGTTCACAATCTGGCGGATGGCCCGGATTCCCCCCTGCGGCTCGTGGCGGGGCATGCGCAGGTCCATCAACACCACGTCCGGCGACAGGTCAGCCGCCGCCGCCACTGCCTCCTCCGGCGACCCTGCCTCGCCGACGACCGTGATGTCGGGCTGGCGTTCCAGCAACTTCCCCAGCAACTCTCGATGAAGCGCCATGTCATCTGCGATGAGTACGCGGATTGTGGTCATATCTCATTCCTGTGTCCAACCAGTGGCACGTTGACGGTGACTTGCGTGCCATTCCCAATGGAAGAGCGGATGTTTATCTCACCCCCAATCTCCTGCGTTCGTTCTCGCATGTTTGCAAGCCCCATCCCCGCTCGCCCAGAGCCGATCTCGAGCAAATTAAAACCTTTCCCTTCGTCCGTTACCTGCACGGTGGCCTGCCCGTTGACGCGCCGAACCACGACCGTGGCCTGCGCTACCCCGGCGTGCTTCCAGACGTTGGTCAGCGCCTCGGTGACAATGTAGCCCAGGTGGCGGATGGTGTCTACCGGAACCTGGGGTTCGTTGGGGGGCAGTTTCAATTCAACCGCCAGATCGGTGTTGCGGCGAAAGCGGTCGACGATGCGAGTCAGCTCGCCGCCCAGGGTGAGCTGGGCCGGGTCTTGCCGCAAGGCCCGCACAATCCAGCGAATGCCCTCGTGGACTTCGCTGGCCAGGGCCACCACCCGGAGCATCTCCTCTTCGGCCGCTTTGGGGTCTTCGGCCAGGAGCAGACTGGCGTACTCGGCCCGTCGGCCCAGCGCCGAAAGTTGACTGAGCACCCCGTCGTGAATGTCGGTGGCGATGCGGCGTCGCTCCTCCTCCACGGCGGCCTGTTCACGCAGGGCGTTGGCCCGGTCCCGGCTGTGCTGCCAGGCGATCATCATGGCTGCCAGCGCCGCCAGCAATCCGCCGGTGACCCAATAGCTGGCGCCGCGCAACATCACCTCGTCCACCTGCCGGTATTCGATGATCACCGGCAGGGTGTAGCCGTCCAAATACAGAGAGAAGCCGAAGCCAACGGTCGACGTTATCACCACGCCGAGAAAGAGCGCCGCCCGTCGAATCGGCTTGTCGGCGCTGGGCAGCGAAAGTGCCGTCGTCACCGTAGGGATGAGGGAATAGAGCGAAAAAATATTGCGGTAGCCTCCGCCGGCCAGGTTGACGATGGTGAGAACCAGCAACGTATCGAATACCAGGAAGGGAGTAGACCGCAACCAGCGATCGGCTCGAATGAACAAGGTGATGACCAGACCCAGCGTGTAGAAGGCCACCACCGCCCACAACACCAGCAAGGTGGAAGTCCGGGCAGCGATGATCGGGTGCGGGTAGAAAAATAGAATGCCCAAAGCGTAGATCAGCGAGGTAACCCGGCTGAGCATCGCCACCCACGACAGCCAATAGCCAACTTGTTGTGCATTCAGCGAGCGCAACATATGCCCCTGCCTCCATCGGGCACAACGCACCCCTGTCGGCGCGAGAACGCAGGGCAGGCCCCGCGCCCGACGCTGCTGTGCGACGGCCAATCCCGGTGTATTATAGCGCGAATCCCACAGAGGTTCAACGCTGGCCGAAAAGTAGGGTGCATTTCAATTCTATGGCAGGATGCGTCTTTTATCTGGCCCGGCATCAGGCGATAGCGACTAAAGTCGCGCCTGAAGGCCCCAGGCCGAGGCGTCGGCCTGCGCCGACGCGCTGGCGTCCACGGGAGGTGGACGCCTG
>JAJRXB010000239.1 GCA_024276515.1 Chloroflexota bacterium | reverse complement strand
TAGAATCTGTGCATGTCATTGCGAGCGAAGCGACACTTGCACCGCACGCAAGTGCAGGTGAGCAATCCCCGTTCACCAACGGCTGAGACCGCTTCGCCTCCGGCTCGCGGTGACATGTCGGCACACTTTTCCTTTTTTTTTACTGTAGGCGTTCAGCAGGGTAGCCTGGCGAAGGTTTCGAGAGGGGGCTGTGTGACGGTCATATGCCCCAAATAGGGAGCAGGCTTGCTTTCCAAAAGCATTTCCGAACCTTCTCTATTTACGCAAATCTTACGCGGGATTTACGGCGACTTTACATTAACTATGCCCTGGCCGTGATAAAATTGTGGGTGACAGGCACTTACAAAGTGCCTGTCACCTGAGTAGGTAGTTAGCGAAGGGACAACGAGATGAACCTGTTACACCGTGCCATGCTAGCACAGCAGCAGAATCGCCAAAGCAGACACGTTATTTGTCCGGCCTGCGGACTCCCTGCCCTATTCACCTGCCGCGGATGCGGGGAAAACGGACAGGCCGAGTTGTGGACGTGCGGAAACTGCGAGACCGCTGTGGCACTGAGCGAACTATGGCCGATCATGCCGGTGACGAGAAGCATTCGCACCGAACCGAGGCTCTGGGCTGATAGTCGCAGCACACTCCACACAAGCAGATAGACAAAAGCAGGGAACCTTTGTGCAACCCGGCACGTCTATAAAATGCGACGAGATGAATCGTTATCGCTGGCTGAAAGAAATCGGGTTGTGCAGAGGAGAGTGTCACTATGGGAGGATGCAAGTGGACCTGGCTATTGATTGGTTGTTTGATAGCCGTGGGCGCGGTTGGTTGTGGACAGGCTGCGTCACCCCTTTCGGTAGAAACCGGTGTGGGCGCTGAGCCTATCAACACCATCGAGGCCGGGCCGTCTTCGCCCGAGGCCGACTCGGCCACAACGCCATTTACAACGGCAACGCCTACCCCGTCGTGGACCATCGCCCCGATTTCCCCGACGCAGACTATCGGTACACCTGAGGACAAGCCCACACAAGTGATACAGGAGCAGCCTGTAGCTATCAGTCCTACTATTCCGATCCCGTCCGATCCGACTTTGCAAAAGCTGGTGATGGAAGCCAGGGAGGATCTGGCCGGGCGACTCGCCATCGAGGTGGACCAGATTGCCCTGGTGGAGTTGAAAGCGGTCGAGTGGTCCGACACCAGCCTGGGTTGCCCGCAGCCAGGCATGATGTACGCGCAGGTGATCACGCCGGGCTTCCTCATAATACTGGCGACGGAAGGACAGACGTATGAGTATCACGCGGATCGGGGACGGGTGGTGACGTTGTGTGAGAGGGCATCTTCGTCCGGCGCACCGTCGAAAGGCGAAGACGCCACCGTAGACGACGGGTGGCCCAATCAGCCTCTAGGCGACGACGTGATCATCGCTCCGCCACAGAAGCGAAAGTAGCCACACCAACACGCCACACAAAAGCGGGGAGGCCGTTGGGCCTCCCCGCTTTTGATTCTACTCATCTACTCACGGCCACCACACTTTGAACTCGTAATGAGACGACAGAATGTGGTCTGCGCGGTTGCTGACGATGGCCACCTGCATACGACCAGACCCGGCGGGGGCACGCCGTACCACTGTCCCTCCACTCTGGGTGTCCGGGTCGATCACCAGGGGGCGCACACCGATCAGTTTGGTGCCGTTTTTGACCTGGATCACGTTCCCGCCAAAGTCATTGTCGAGGAGGCCGTCGGTGACGTACCAGCCGGTGCTCGTCCAGCCGTCCTCACCCGCTTCGACGTCGTCGAAGAAGCCAATCTCAGGGATTGAGATGTCATCAACGTACATCATTTGCAGGGTGAAGGCACCGTCCTGCCAGGTGGTGAAGTAGAGGTCAATGGTGTGCCCGGCGAAGGGGCTCAGGTCCATCGTCACCGGGACCCAGCCACCGCTGTAGCCGGTGAAAGCGTGCCAGCGGCCGGCCGCCTCGTAGTCGCTGGGCTCGCGACCAGCCGGCGTGTTGGGGTTGTCCTGTGCATGGGCCACGTAGTCCACCGTGCCGGCCGCATCCAGGGTGTACCATTCGCCGGTGTCCCGGTCATAGACCTCCACGTAACCGTAGTCCCAATCCTCCTCAATCTCGTAGAAGGTGTAGAAGTTGAGGGTTGCGCCGTCGGCCGGGATGGTGAAGGTCTGGTAGAAGCTGCGCCAGGCCCAGGCATCGGCGTCGGAGTACCATTCGTAGGTGCCGCTGTAGGCCGGGGTGCCGGCGAAGTCATCACCGTCAAGGGTGACAAAGGCCGTCTTGTCGTTGTTGAAGCGGAAGTAGTGGGCCGTGTAGGGCTGTGGCTCGATGCCGAAGAACCAGTCGGACGAGACGGCAAACGGCTCAGTTTCGGGCGGACCCCACCAGATGTTGTTCAAGGCGTATTCGATCGTGTAACCCCAGGTGTCCTCGCTGCCGATATCCAGGTTCTCGTACCCGCCGAACCCTGCCGGGGTCATGGTATCGTCCATGTAGTTGGCAATCGTCCAGGCATCAAAGACCTGATCAAAGGTCACCGGGTAGCCGAATGCCGAGAGGGTGTTTTCGATGCCCTCGATGCCGTTCGCCTGCTCCTGAACCAGGGCCGAGATGAAGTCTGCCCCACCGAATTTCTCGTAGAGGTAGAGCTGGAACAGGTAGCTGGCACCGTAGTCCTCCAGCCCGCCACCCCAGAAAGTGAGTGAGACCATAGGATGGTAGACCATGTAGTAGGCGATGTGGCTGGATGAGTGGCCGTAGCCGCACAGGAACCCGGCCAGGTCGGCCAGACCTTCGTCAACCCAGGAGGGCTCGTCGGGGTCCTGGTCAAAGTGGATCAGGTGCTCGAACTCGTGGGCGAAGACTCCCTCGTAAAGATAGGGGCGCGCCACGTCGGGGCCGGTGCGGTTTGCCCAGTCGTAGGAGTCGATGTGCATCATATTCTTGTTGTTGGTGGCGTCCTCACTGGCCGAGAAGTAGCCCGCGACGTACCACGTGGTCTCGCAATCGTAGTACGAATCGTCGCGGATGTTGTGGATCAGGATCCACGTCTTCTGCCCCTCGTCACCTCGGGGCAGCGGCTCGCCGAAGACCGAGGTGTCGGTGGGGTAAATGTTGTTGTCGAACTCGTCCAGCAGATACGCCAACTGATCCGTGGAGATGCGGTCTTCGTCTCGCCAGCAGCCATTTGGGTTGGGGAAGACGTACTCGTCGGTGGCCGGGTCGTAGTTGTCGTAGGCTGCCTTCTCGACGAGGATGATCCCATGCGTGCCGTCCATAACGACCACAAAGGTCTCCTCGTAGTCGATGCCCAAGCCCATGTCCGAGACGGTGATGGTTAGCTCCTCACCGATGGTGACCGGCTCGCCGCTCGGCGAGGTCGCGCTGAGAGCGTTCAGCCGTTGCGGGCCCATCTCGGCTGCCAGCTTGCGAAAAGCCATCTCCTTCTCGCCCAGCATATAAGTGCCGTCTACCGGATCCGGGCCAGGAGGGGTCATATCGTTGCGCGGGAACTCCGGCGGCGGCCCATCGGCGGCCACGGGCGCGGCCACCATGAACATGCCTGACAGTAAGATCACGATGCTCAACATTCTCAAAATCTTGCGTTGCATGGCGTCTATCCCTCCCATTTTTGTTTTGTGCTCGTGGCTTTGTGATCGTGAACCAACCTTCTACTTCAGGCCGGCATGTCCCCTTTCACCACCTCCTTTCGCAGCGACCTCCTTGCTCAGTGCTTGGCCTAAAAACAACTTCGCACTTTACTGACCCTGCGGTCAGCACGGGTTGCACTCAGCTACCAATTGTGTGTTCAAATATCGGCATTATCTACCCTCACGGCAGGGACGAGGCATTCCCGGCAACGGGTCTCTCAAACCAGATTCCGGCGCATAAGCCGAAGCTGTACGCTCAGTGCTTCGTCCCCACGCAAAATAGATGAGACGAGCGTCCACCAAAACGACCAGCCAGATATTTCAACCGTCGGCGTTGCGATGGAAGTTGGCGTGCTGGTAAGTGGTGAAGGTATTCCCCCGAGGGGTTGGGGGTTCGTCAATGTAGACGTTACGGTGAGGGTTGGGGTACTGACCAGGGTGAAGCCAGAAGTGC
>JAJRXB010000238.1 GCA_024276515.1 Chloroflexota bacterium | reverse complement strand
TCAGACCGAGGCCGGCGAGGGATTCCAGGGCCGTTGCTTCTATCGCAGTCCCCGTCGGCAGGCCAAAGACCCACCCGGCCACAGCGGCGGCCCCCAAAACCAGAACGAGGGTGATGACGAGCGTTGTCTTTTTCATCGTTTCAATCTCCGATCTCTAATTGTTGCTCAAAGCGGGTCTGTGACCCGCGTCTTTAGCGAGCCAGAGCCGTCGGGTCACAGACCCGACGGGAGCAAGAATCTCTAATCTCCAACCCCCGGCCGCTAGGCTAAACTGCGCCGGAAGCTGACGGTGCTCAGGGCCAGCAGCACCAGGCCGTAGGCCGCCAGAGCCAGCGCCTGCGGCCAGAGCACGTTCAGCCCGACGCCCTTGAGAAAGATGCCCAAAATAATGGTGACGTAATAACGCAGCGGGCTGAGATAGGTCAGCCATTGCATAAACGGCGGCATGTTGCTGATGGGAACCATCGTCCCCGACAGGAAGGCCAGGGGGAAGAGGGCAAAGAAGCTCAGGAGCAAGGTCTGCTGCATGTTGCGCGCCACCAGGGCGATGAGCACTCCCAGCGCCGCGCTGCTCAGGAACATCAGCACCGAGAGGGCGAAGAAGAGGAGCAAACTGCCCCGGACGGGCACACCGAAGAGGATGACCGAGATCAGCACCCCGATGAACAGGCCGACCAGTTTCAGACCCACCAGCGGCACGAACTTGGCGACGATCAGCTCCCAGGCCCGGATGGGAGTCACCAGCAGTTGCTCCAGCGTGCCCGCCTCTTTCTCGCGGACGATGCCGGCGGCGGCCAGGATGACGCCCAGCAGCAGCACCGAAATCGCCAGCATGGTCAGCATGATGAAGTGGACGTACTTGAGCTGGGGCATGTACCACACCCGCACCTGGTTCACCACCGTGGGCAGCATCCCCAGCGATCCTCCGCGCCGGTTGACCTGCTCCAGCGTCACCCGCCGGTTGTAGTCGCGCAGCAGATCGCCGGCGTAAACCAGGGCCTGGCCGGCGGTGTTGCTGTTGGACCCGTCGAGCACCAGTTGCACCGGCGCCGTCTGGCCACTTTGCAGCTTCTGCTCGAAATCGGCCGGGATGATCACGGCCAACTGGGCCTGACCGCCGTTCAGCACCGGGTCGATTTGCTCCCGGCCGGAGAGAATCACGTTCACGTCGAAGAACTCGGATTCGTTGAACTGCTGGAGCAACGCCCGGCTGGCGGCGCTGCGGCTGCCATCGTAGATGGCGGTCGGCAGGTGTCGCACCTCCAGCGTCAGCGCCCAGCCACAGATGGCAATCTCCACGAAGGTGTAGAGCACCAGCATCACCAGCATTTTATCCCGGAAGAACTGGGTGAATTCTTTGCGCATCAGGCCGAGTATTCGGCGGACCATAATCGCCTCCTATCCTATCTTCTTCTTGAAGCGGGCGACGGCGAAGACGACGATGACCAGAGTGTAGCCGGTCAGGATGAGCAGATTCAGCCACAGGTGCTCCAGGCCGGTCCCTTTCAGGAAGACGCCGATGGTGATGTCGTTGAAATAGCGCGCCGGGAAGAAGAAACTGTAAAATTGCATGATTTTGGGCATGGTGAAGATAGGGAACATGAAGCCGGAGAAGAGGAACGAGGGCATCATCGTCAGGACGATGGCCAGCAGCATGGCCGCCACCTGGCTGCGGGTCAGAGTGCTGACCAGCAGGCCGATGGCCACCGTGCCGAAAACGAAAGGCAGCGAGGCGAGCAGGAACAGGCCCAGGTCTCCCCGGAGCGGGATGCGGAACCAGAAGATCCCGGCGGCCAGCACCAGCAGCATCTCCAGGTAGGCGATGAAAACGTAGGGCAGCATCTTGCCCAAAATGTACTGGTAGGGCCGCAGCGGCGAGACGAACACCTGCTGGATGGAGCCGTGCTCCTTCTCTCGCACAATGGCCAGGGTCGAGAGCAGGGGCGGGAAGGCCATCAGGATGACGGTGAACAGCCCCGGCACGATGAAATTGAGGCTCTTCATGTCCGGGTTGAACAGGACGCGGGGGACCGGCTCCACGGCCAGGCTCAGGGGCGGGCCACCCCTCGGGCTGAGCCTCGGGACGAAGCCCCGGGCTTGCAGGTATTGCCCGGCCACGCGGGCGGTATAGGCCTCGTTCAGGGCGGTGACGAAGTCCCGGATGACCTGGGCCGAGGTGGGGAAGGTCCCATCCACCAGCGTTTGCACCTGCGCCGACCGGCCGGCCGCCAGGCCACGGGCGAAGCCGGGCGGGATGACCAGCGCGGCCTGCACCTGACCGGTGTCCAGCAGCCAGGCCACCTGGTCGTAGGTGGTCGCCTGCTGGCTCAGGACAAAGGTGTCGGAGTTGACGAAGCTCTGCACGTAGGCCCGGCTCTGGGGGGTGCGGTCCTGGTCGTACACGGCCAGGGGGATGTCTTGCACGTCCAGGTTCAGGGCGTAGGCGAACAGAAAGAGCAGGAGCAGCGGGAAGACGGCGGCGATGCCCAGGGTGTATGGGTCGCGCAGCAGTTCCCGGATTTCCTTGCGAAAGACGGGCCAGATTCCACTCATTATTGTCTCACCTCTCCTCTGGCCTGACGGCCTTTCTCTTCCATCTCGATAAAGGTGATGAACAGGTCTTCCAGCGACATGGGCACGGGGCGTACCGACTTTACCACCAGTCCCCCCGCCCGCAGCGCCTGCTCGATGGGCGACGCGGCGACGTCGGCGTCCATCACCAGGACGTGCAGCCGGTCGCCGAAGACGGCAGCGCTCAGCGTGTCGGGCAGCGCCGTCACCAGCGGCAGTCCCTGCGACGGCCGGTCGGTCTCGATCTCCAGCAACTCGCCCATCTTCATGCCGGCCCGCAGTTGGGCCGGGCTGCCCCGGGCAATCAGCCGGCCGCGATAGATGAGCCCCAGGTCGTGGCAGTGCTCGGCCTCGTCCATGTAATGGGTGGTGACGAAAATGGTCACCCCCTGGGCCGACAGGGCAAAAATCAGTTCCCAGAACTCGCGGCGGGAGACGGGGTCCACGCCGGAGGTCGGTTCGTCCAGAAAGAGGATCTCCGGCTCGTGCAGGATGGCGCAGCCCAGGGCCAGCCGCTGCTTCCAACCGCCGGCCAGGTCACGGGTCAGCATCTTCTCTTTGCCGGTCAGTCCGGCCATGCTCAGCACCCAGGCCCGCCGATCCGCCAGGCGCTTTCGGGGGACGTTGTAGACGTCGCCGTAGAAGTTCAGGTTCTCCCCCACCGTCAGGTCGGGGTACAGGCTGAACTTCTGGCTCATGTAGCCGATGCGCGGCTTGATCTTCATCTGCTGGCGGCGGATGTCCAGGCCGGCCACGCTGCCCGACCCATCGCTGGGGGGCAGCAGGCCGCACAGCATGCGGATGGTGGTGGTCTTGCCCGACCCGTTGGGTCCCAGGAAGCCGAAAATGTCGCCCCGGCGGACCTGGAAGCTGAGACGGTCCACGGCGGTGAAGTTGCCAAAGCGTTTGGTCAGGCCCTCGACGGTGACGGCGTAATCGCCGTCGCCGATGGGTCTGTCTCCATTCGCGGGCAGGGGGATGGGGGGACGGCGCACCTGGTCGGCGGCGCGCAGGTCTTCGATGACGGCGATGAAGACGTCTTCCAGGCTGGGAGCGGTCTGTTGCAGGTCGCTGACGACCACGCCGCCCCGGGCCAGACGGGCCGTCAGCCAGTCCTGAACCACGTCGAAGGACCTGTCCTGAGCAAAGCCCAAGGGCCTGCCCTGTGGTTCGGCAGTCTCACCAGTCGCCGGTTCGGCAGGCTCACCAGTCGCCGGTTCGAAGGAGCCATCCATCTCTCCGGCGTTGTCGCGCAGCAGCAGGTGCAATCGCTCGCCGAAGACCTGCGCCTGAGAGACGCCGGGCATGTCGCGCAGCAGGGAGACGGCGCGGGTCTGGGGGTGGGCCACCAGGTCCACGGCCACGCCGCGCAGCCGGCTTTTGAGGGCGGCCGGGGTGTCGGTGGCGATGATCTCGCCCCGGCGCATCAGGGCCACCCGGTGGCAACGCTCCGCCTCGTCCATGTAGGGGGTGGAGACGAAGATAGTGATGCCTTCGGCCAGGAACTCGTACAGGATTTGCCAGAAGTCGCGGCGGGAGACGGGGTCCACGCCGGTGGTCGGCTCGTCCAGAAAGAGGACCTGGGGCGAGAAGAGGAGGGCGCAGGCCAGGGCCAGCTTCTTCTTCATCCCGCCCGACAGGTGCTCGGCGCGGCGGTTCCGGGCCTCGGCCATGCGGGCGAATTGGAGCAGGCGTTCCTTGCGGGCGGCCCGCTCGTCCACCGGCACCCCGTACAGGTCGGCGAAGTAGTCCAGGTTCTCCTCGACGCTCAGGCTGCCGTAGAGGGTGAAGCCCTCGGACATGTAACCGATCTTGCCCCCCAACTGGTCGGCCTGGTGCACCACGTCTACGCCGGCCACGCGGGCTTCTCCCGCCGTGGGGGTGAGGATGCCGGTCAGCATCTGGATGGTGGTGGTTTTGCCGGCGCCGTCGGGGCCGACCAGACCGAAGATCTCGCCCCGGCGCACCTGCAGGTCAATGCCACGCACGGCTTCGAGCTTTTTGTAATGTCGGGTCAGGCCCTTGGCTTCAATCATCAAGTCAGTCATTGGTTTTTCTCGTCGTAATTATTTGGTGGTCTCCCTATCGGGTGTTGCTGGACAGGAAGAGGTGATTTCTTTTCTCCGGTAGCCCCGGAATGGGGATTCCGGGGCTGCGTATTGCTGGCGGCAGTTCTCATCGGAGCGCCGGAATCCCTATTCCGGCGGCTCCCT
>JAJRXB010000237.1 GCA_024276515.1 Chloroflexota bacterium | reverse complement strand
CCGGGAAACGATTGTCCCCGACGCGACCATCGCCACCCTCAGCGAGTTGCCCGAACTGCTCCAGGAATGGGATGGGTAGGGGATAGGGCAGCGATTCCCCGGCGAGCACGGGGTGTCCCCTCGCATTCCCTTGTGCCCTGCATCTGGGTAGTCCCCCTCTTGCGTGTTGGCGGCGAGAGGAGGCAAAGCCATCACCCACCCCCGCCTGCACCCTCTCCCAATTTGGGAGAGGGAGAGGGCAAGTCGTTTGACATTTCATAATCGTTATGTTAGGATGCGTTCATAGTGTTACGCACTGCGTATTGCGTGCCACGCGAAAAGAAACACGCAACACGCCCGAGGTGAACTTATGCCCCAGCGGAGTGCCCGTGGAGCGCAGGCTCCACTCAAGATTTTGCTCCTGGCGGCCGAGGTGGTCCCTTTTGCCAAGACAGGGGGGCTGGCCGACGTGACCGGCTCGTTGCCCAAAGCCATTCGCGCTCTGGGGCACGACATTCGAGTGGGGATGCCCCGCTATGGCCGGATCCGCCCGGATCAGTTCAACCTGACGCGCATCCTGGAGCCTTTCCCGGTCCCGATGGACGACCGCACCGAGCCGGCCGAACTGATGCAGGCAACCCTCGATGGGGAGGTGCCGGTCTACCTGGTCGAGAACGCGCGCTATTTTGATCGGGATGGCATCTACATGTATCCCGACGACGCCGAACGCTTCATCATGTTTTGCCGGGGAGTGTTGGAAGGGGTGAAACGGCTTGGCTGGCAGCCGGACATCATTCACTGTCACGACTGGCACACGGCCCTTGTCCCCAACTGGCTCAAAACCATCTACGCCGACGACCCTTTCTTCGCCGACACCGCCAGTGTCTACACCATCCACAACCTGGCCTACCAGGGAATCTTCGGCCACCGGGTGCTGGAGATCGCCGGGATTGACGAGTATGGCTTCATCGTCCACCCCGACATTATGGACCTGAACGAGGTGGTAGACTTTATGGCGCGTGGCATCGCTTTCGCCGACGTGATCAGCACCGTCAGCGAGACCTACGCCCGCGAGATTCTCACCTCGGAGTTCGGCGAAAAACTCGATCCACTGCTGCGCGACCGGCGCGACCGGCTGTTTGGCATCCTCAACGGCATTGACGTGGACGAATTCAACCCGGCCACCGATCGTTACCTGGAAGTCAACTACACGCTGGAAAGCCTGGACCTGCGGGTCGAGAACAAGCTCTCCTTGCAACGCGAGGCCGGTCTGCGTGAGGACCGGCGGATACCGGTGGTGGGCATCATCGCTCGCCTGACCGACCAAAAAGGATTCGACCTGATCACAAACATCGTTGAGCCGATGTTGCAACACCTGGGGGCGCAATTCGTGGTCCTCGGCACTGGCGAGCAACGCTATCACGATTTTTTCACCGATCTGACCAATCGCTATGCGGGACAGGCAGGGGCCTTTCTGACTTTTAATGCATCCCTGGCGCGGCGTATCTACGCTGGCGCCGACGTCTTTTTGATGCCCTCCCGCTTCGAACCCTGCGGGCTGGGGCAGATGATTGCTATGCGCTACGGCAGCGTCCCGGTGGTCCGCGCCGTTGGCGGGCTGGCCGACACCGTGCGCGACTACGACCCGGCGACCGGGGAGGGCACCGGCTTTGTCTTTAAGCCCTACGACGCGATGGCCCTTTACACGACCCTGGTGCGTGCCGTAGAAACCTATCGCTACCCGGACATCTGGCGCAAGTTGCAGACCCGGTGCATGCAACAAGACTTCTCCTGGCAGGCATCTGCTCGTAAATACGTGGAACTCTATGCCCGCGCCCGGGAGTTCCACGCCCGGGACCGGGCTGCTGCCCAAGAAAAAGAAGCCAAAGATCGCGCAGCGAACAGAACGCAGAAAGGTGAATGATATGCCCCTTGTGATTGCAGCCGAACCAATCCCTGTGGAGATAGATGCCGACGGGGTGGCGCGAGTTGGCGGAACCCGTGTGACATTGGACACAATTGTGGCCGCTGATGAGAATTTCAACAACGACATTGTGCGCGGGCTGCTGCGCCGGGAGCCAAAACTAGACATCGTCCGCATTCAGGACGTTGGCCTTTCTGATGAGAGGAGGTACAACTGAAATACAGGCTCCGCGGCATTAGCCTCTTCTCTATCGCCCGGTTTGGCTGCTTGCTGGGCTGGATCGTCACGGTTGTCCCCAGCCTGACCTGTGGCTTCGTCGCCTGGCGGCTGCTGATCGCCCTCCGGGGTTGGCTGGAGGGCTGGGAGCAAATTGACCTGAGCCTCTTTGGCTTTGACTATACCTTCGATCTGATCGACCTCTTGCAACTCGGAGATTTGTTGGCCGCCTTGCAGGCCATCGAAGGCCGCGCGTTGCCGCTGCTGATCGCCCTGGTGATCGCGGCCAGTATCCTGGGCGGCGGGCTGATCACCTTCACGCTGGTGCTGCTGGGGTGGGGCTACAATCTGCTGGCCTGGCTGACCGGCGGCGTGGTGGTGGAGTTGCAGGAACTGCCCAACCCGAGAGAGCGAGCTTGGCGCAAGCTTTGAACCTTCGCAAGGGCCGGGGCTCGCAAAGCCCGCCTCTACCCCTCTGCAAAGCACTTGTCCACCAATAACTCCGCACTTTAGAGCGCAGATCGGGCGCAAAATGGCTCCTAAACGTAATACCTTTCAAATAACGGTCCAAGCGGTTGAAACCGCTCCTGAAGGACGCTTCGCGCCAAATGTCCGCCTGCGCGGACAAGGGGAACAGCCCGTCCACGTAGGTGGACGACCGGCTTGAGCCCTGTAGGGGCGATTTT
>JAJRXB010000236.1 GCA_024276515.1 Chloroflexota bacterium | reverse complement strand
CCCTGCTAGGGAGAGGGGCCGGGGGAGAGGGTGAACCGAACGCCCGGCACAAAACGCCTGCCTGTCACTGCCCTGCACCCGGCCCCCTCCCCAACCCTCCCCTCTCCCTGCTAGGGAGAGGGGCCGGGGGAGAGGGTGAACCGAACGCCCCAATCAAGAAAGGGGTCAACTGACAATGCCACGCGAACCACGTCACCGTATCCATCCGGCCATTCGCCAACGTGCACGTGAACTGCGCCGACCACAAACTCCAGCCGAAGCCAAATTGTGGCAACGCCTGCGCCGCCGACAATTGGGCGGACTCTACTTTCGCCGTCAACACCCGATCGATCGCTTCATCGTGGATTTCTATTGCGCCAGGGCACGCCTGGTCATCGAGGTGGACGGGGACGTTCACGCGCTCCAGCAAGAATACGATGCCGCCCGCACAGACCAGATCGAAGCGCTAGGGTATCGGGTGCTACGCTTCACCAACAACGAGGTGTTCCGCCAGCTTGATGCAGTGCTGGAACACATCTTGGCCGCGTGTGAGGAGCGGTTGTCGGAGAGAGAAGAAAGCTCCCCTCTCCCTGACAGGGAGAGGGGTCGGGGGAGAGGGTGAACCGGCGCCCGGCACAAAAAGTCAGCCGGCCACTGCCCTGCACTCGACCCCCTCCCCAACCCTCCCCCTGCCAGGGGGAGGGGCCGGGGGAGAGGGTGAACCGAACGCCCGGCACAAAAAGTCAGCCGGCCATTGCACTGCACTCGCCCCCCTCCCCAACCCACCCCTCTCCCTGACAGGGAGAGGGGTCGGGGGAGAGGGTGAACCGGCGCCTGGCACAAAACGCCTGCCTGTCACTGCCCTGCACCCAGCCCCCTCCCCAACCCTCCCCCTGCCAGGGGGAGGGAGACACCCCTCTCCCTGCTAGGGAGAGGGGTCGGGGGAGAGGGTGAACCGAACGCCCGGCACAAAAAGTCAGCCGGCCATTGCCCTCGCCCCCAAGGCCCGGAGCACCTCCTGCAAATCGGCGGGGAGGGGTGCTTCCAGCTCCAGCCGTCCCCGGCCGCCGGGGCGCTCAAAAGCCAACCGCCAGGCGTGCAAAAACTGACGCGCCAGCCCCAACCGCCGCACCGCCCGCCGGCCCCGGCCGTAGACCCGGTCGCCGGCCACCGGGACCCCCAGCCAGGCCAGGTGCACCCGAATCTGGTGCGTGCGCCCCGTCTCCGGCCAGACGGCCAGCAGGCTGTAGTCGCCCAGGTCTTCCAGCAGACGGTAGCGGGTACGGGCCGCCCGCCCGCCGGGGACCACCGCCATCCGCTGCCGCTGCCGGGGATCGCGGCCCACAGGCGCCTCGATGATCCCCTCCGGGGTCGGGGGCCGGCCGTGGACCAGCACCAGGTAGGTCTTCTGCACCTGCCGGCTCTTGAACTGTGCCCGCAGGTGCGCCAGCGCTGCCTCCGTCTTGGCCACCACCACCAGCCCCGACGTATCCTTGTCCAGCCGGTGGACGATCCCCGGTCGGCCCGCGTCGCCGACGGCCAGGCCCGGATAACGGGCCAGCAGCGCGTTGACCAGCGTCCCCTGTCGGTGGCCGTGGGCCGGATGGACGACCATCCCCGCCGGCTTGTTCACCACCAGCAGGTCGTCGTCCTCGTACACCACGTCCAGGGGGATGGGCTGGGGAGGGACCTCGTCGGAGGGAGGCGGCGGAATCTGCACCGTCACCCGCATCCCCGGACGCACCGGCGTGCCGGGACGAGCCGCCTCCCCATCCAGAGTCACCCGGCCCTGACGGATCCACCGCTGCACCTGCGAGCGCGACACGTCGGGCAGGGCGCGCACCAGGTAACGGTCCAGCCGCTCGCCGGCCTCATCCACCTGCAGATGAACGATCCGTTCTCCCTCACTCACTTCGACTCTCACCACCCATCACAGCCTGCTCACGCTATCCAGGTAAATCAGGCCAAATCAGCCGGGATTAGGGAATTTGGAGATAAGAAGAAAATCCCCTAATCTCCCAATCCCGGCCTAAAAACAGGTAGGGGCGAACACAGCCGTTCGCCCCTACTCACTTCGCCGATATTGAACCACGCCCAGGTGATGACCGACAGCGTTCGTAGATAACGCAAGGACCCACAGAGCCACCTGGAACGTTATGGTCGCCTCTTCCGACGCACCGCCTCCGCTGCCCGTTGGCGCGCCTGGGCAGCCGTGCTCGAACGCCCCCCGCCACCATTGCGATACACCTGTTGCCGCTCCCGCAGACGCCGGGCCGCCAGGGCTGTCCGCAGCAAACGACCGGCTACCGTCTGCTGACCTTTGCCCCCCTGTTGGAAGAGATGTGACCGCAACCAGGTCCCCAGAGCAGCCGTCTCCTGGCGATAAGCGTTCAAACGGGCCCGACCCCGACGAGCAACCTCGACGACGCGATGGACGGCACGACGCGTCCGTTGGCTTTTGTCCGACTCGACCTCGCTCACGACCTTCCCTCCTCATCGGCGGGGACCAGGGTGGGGCCTGAGGCAACGTAGTCTTCGCGCCACAGGCAATAAGCCAGAATCGCAACGCCGGTCACAATCGCGGTATCGGACAGGTTGAAGATGGGCCAAAATCCAATGTCGATAAAATCAACCACGTATCCCAGGCGGACGCGGTCGAACAGATTACCGAAGGCCCCTCCAAGCTGCAACCCCAGGCTCAGGCGAATCCACCACCCGCCAACTGGCAGGTGCCGATGATAGAGCACAATGGCCAGGACCACGATCACAGCAATGAGGATAAAAAAGTTCCCCTGATTAGGAAAAATGCCAAAGGCAGCGCCGCTATTCGTAATGTGCGTGATGCGAAAGATACGCCACAGCCCTGGCAGCGGACTCCACCACCCTCCCTCCGGCAGCGAAGCCGACACCCACGCCTTGGTCAACTGATCCAGGGCCAGAACCAACGCCGCTACACCCAACAAAACCAAAAGAGAAAATACACGCCCCCAAGATGACGGTGTCTCGTTTTCTAGCAAAATGACTCTCACCCTCTCGATTGGATTTCAGCCTCAGCTCAGGTCCGTTCCGTATGCTGCTGACAACTCATGCACAGCGTGGCATACGGCAAAGCCTTCAGGCGAGCCGGATCAATGTGATCCCCGCACCGATCGCAAATTCCATAGGTGCCTTGCTCAAAACGCGCCAGCGCCGTTTCGACCTGAGCCAGAACACGTTCTGCATTTTGAAGCAGACTCAATTCCTTCGCTTGCTCAAAGGCGTCGGTGGCATCGTCGGCCTGGTGATTACCGTAGCCCAGGTTGTCGCGCCCGGTGATGCGAAACTGCTTTATTTCTTCCAGCAACCGGGCCCGTTGGTTTTCCAATCGCTGTCTGAGCACTTCATGTGAGACCCCCATGGCCCCCCTCCTTCTACCACGACAGGGGCGACTATGCCCTTCCTCAACACCCCCCGATTTTACCCCAGCGTTAGACAATTGGCAAGCCAGGGCCCGCCCCGAAATTTTGAGGTCCCCCCACCGCAAAAACCGGTGGTGGTTAAACTGCAAGTGACAGGGAGATGTCATTGCGAGCGAAGCGACGCAATCTCCGGCCTGCAATGCGGGGATTGCTTCGTCCGTTTCACTCCCTCGCAATGACATATCACTTACTTTTCTACCACTACCCAAAAAACCGACGAGTCCTGCCCTTGACAAAAGACGAATTCTCTCGTATAATTATGTCAAACTTAGGTCTACACGAAAGGGTGGTGATCAGGTTGGCTGAACAGCTCCCTCTCTTCCCCCAAAAAGGGGCACGCAGCGAAAAGGGGCCGGTCGTGGCCGAGACCCGGCCGCTGACCAGCGCCTCCTCGCTGAGCACGGCCATCGGCGCTTTTCACGACTACATGCTACGCCGGGGATTCTCCGAGAACACCATCAAAGCCTTCCTGGCCGACCTGCGCCTTTTGGGCAAACACAGCGGCCTCAACGTCCCTATCAGTGAGTTCGGCACGCGAGAATTGAACGACTTCCTCACCTGGATGCGCCATTATCGCGGTGTTCCCTGCAGTCCCAAAACCTACGGCCGACGGGTGACCACCCTCAAGGTCTTCTTTGGCTGGCTGCACGAAGTTGGCGTGCTGGCACGGGACCCGGCAGCCCCCGTCCTCCACAACCGGGTCGTCACCCCTATGCCTCACATCCTCCACGACGACCAGGTGGAGCAACTGCTGACCACAACCCGCCAGTTGATGATGGGCGAGCGCTCTGACCCCCGTCCGCACCTGCTGGTCAGTCTGCTGCTGCAAACCGGCATCAAAAAGGGCGAATGCGTTGGCATCGCCCTCAACGACATAGACCGCTCGAACCCCAAACTGCCTGTGCTCTACATTCGCTACAACAACCCCCGCATGCATCACAAAGAGCGCAAACTGGCTCTCGCTCCAGAGTTGATGCCGACGCTGGAGCGCTACCTGGCCACCTATCAGCCCCGCCAGCATCTCTTTGAGTGCACCGCCCGCAACCTGGAATATGTTTTGCGCGACGCCGCCCAACTGGCCGGCCTGAAAGGTGGCGTCTCCTTTGAGATGCTGCGCTGGACTTGCGCGGTGCGAGATTATCGAAGCGGGATGGACCCGACTCGCCTGCGCAAGAAGCTGGGGTTGTCAAAAATCACCTGGCACGAGACGGTGGAAAAGCTCAAAAAACTGGCCGAGCCGGCTCTTTAAGAAGGACGGGGGACAGGGGACGAAGGACGGACGAGTCCGTCACTGCGTCAGCGGCAGAATGATGCGGAACAGCGCCTGGTAGGCCTCGTTCACCCGCATATAATCGCCGTTCCAGCCGCCAACCGCATAAATTTGTGTCCCCAACGTCGCCACCCCCAGGTTGCGCCATTCACCCAGCACCGGCGTCTCGAAGGTGCTCCAGGTGTCGCTGTTGGGGTCGTACCGTTCATTGGTGACCAGATAACCTTTCCAGCCGCCGCCGATGGCGTACAGTTTGTCGTTGACGACGGCCACCCCCAGTCCGCCGCGCGCCATATTCATCGGCGACCGTTCCGTCCAGGTATCGCTGGCGACGTCGTAAGCATACGTATCGGGATACTCCCTGACGCCGTCGTAGCCGCCCACCACGTAAATTGTCTTGCCCAGCGCGGCAGCGGCGGCGAAGCCCCTGACCACCGGCATTTTGCGCTGCTCTGTCCAGGCATCGGTGGCCGGATCATACACCAGCACGCGGTCCACAAAATCCTGACCATTCCAGCCGCCAAAGACGTAAATCTTGTCGTCGACCGTCGCCAGGGCGTAGGCGCACAGGGGCCGGGGCATCGGAGCCACCTGAGTCCAGGTGTCGCTCACCGGGTCGTAGACTTCCACCTGGGCGGTCGCGTCGGCGGGACCGGTGCAGCCGCCGGGCACGTAGATTCGGCCAGCCACCACCGCCGCCCCGACGTTGGAGACGGGCGTCAGCTTGGGCTGACCGGCGGACCACGTATCCGTATCCGGCGAATAGATCTCCACCTGGCCGGTGACGCCGCTCTCCCGGTCGCCGCCGATGGCGAAGAGTCGCCCATCATAAGCGACCAGCGCCAGCCGCGTGCGGGGGGTGGGCAGATCGGCGAAGTTCGTCCAGCGCGACGTCTCGGCCCGAGCCGGGGCAGCGCCCGCTACCGGCCGGTCGGTGATGGGATTAACGGCCGCCGTAGCCTGGTCTTCTCGCCAAAGAGAGGGCAAGAGCAATAGGGCCAATGCCAGGCACAGGGCAACCAGCGCATAGACGCGCTGCCACCAGGCCAACGGTTGGAGCGGCGCAGCAGGGAGCACGATCTCATCGGAGGGGCCGGCTGGGGTAGCCTCGCCGGTCAGGCGGGTTACGCCATCCACCACCACCCATCCCTGCCGGATAGCGTAGAGCGTGGCTTCGGTGCGAGACTGAACGTCCAGTTTTTCGAAGATGTTGCGCAGATGAACTTTGACCGTGTTGACGCTGATGACCAAATCACGGGCAATCTCTTGATTGGAAGCCCCGGTGGCCACCAATCGCAAGACCTCGATCTCACGCTCGCTGAGAGACGCTTTGGCGTTGGCCATAAAAAAAACCTCGTTGATGGTGCTGCGACTCTATTATGGCATGCAACCGCGCTATTGACAATAGGACTCGTCTACTGTTGGGGGCGCCCTGCTGCCCACCACCTGCTGAAGAGAGTTGTTCCCTTTTAAGCAACAACCAGGTGACCGGCACTTAACTATCTGCTAGAAAGGCTTTTTTTTGCCCTAATGATGGTATCACTTTAGTTTCTTGAGAGAAAAGGTTGGTAGCAGACGATCATCAGCGGATAGGTAACGAATGAGCGGATGTCTCCCCTCGCGCAAGTGTGTGATCCGTTCATCCGCTACTTTATCCGTTGATCATCTCCTCTTGCTCAGAAAACTAAAGTGTTACTAATGATGCTAGGTAGTCTCCCCGTTGAGCGTTGATGATGTTTGGGAGCGCGAGGGCTTGCCCTCTCCCTCCCCCCAACCTCCTCCCTCTCCCAAATTGGGAGAGGGAGGGGGTGCCCGAAGGGCGGGGGTGGGTGAGGGCTTTGCCTCCTCTCGCCGCCAACACGCAAGAGGGAGACTACCTGATGCTAGAAATGGCAACAAAAGTGCCGGTCACTTTATTCAGGAACAACTCTAAGGTTTACCGGAGGTATCCAATGATTCTGTGGCGAGAGGAACTTGAGCGACAGGAAATGGAGCGACTGGCTCCCTACGCAATGAAAAGTCGTGACTCACGGGGCCGGGAATATCCCGAAGAGGAACACCCATACCGGGCCGCCTACCAACGCGACCGGGACCGCATCATCCATACCACGGCTTTCAGGCGACTGGAATACAAAACCCAGGTCTTCATCATCACCGAGGGAGACTATTACCGCACTCGTCTCACCCACACCATCGAAGTCGCACAAATTGGCCGGACCATCGCTCGCGCCCTGCGCGCCAACGAAGATTTGACCGAGGCGATCTGTCTGGCCCACGACCTGGGGCACGGCCCTTTTGGACACAGCGGCGAAGAAGCTCTAAACGCTCTGAT
>JAJRXB010000235.1 GCA_024276515.1 Chloroflexota bacterium | reverse complement strand
CGCGCAGGGGAATGTCGCGGATGATTTCGGCCCGGAAGCATTTGTAGCACGTCTCCATATCGCTGAGGATGGTATCGTATAGGATGTTAGTCACCAGCGTCAGGAAACGATTACCGACCATATGCAAAAAGAACATCGTTTTCGTCGGCCCACCCCGGAAGCGAGAGCCGTACACCACGTCAGCCCGTCCCTCCAGGATGGGCTGCAACAGAAGCCGGTACTCGCGAGGGTCGTATTCCAGGTCGGCATCCTGGATGATGAGGAAGTCGCCGGTGGCGTTTTGAAAGCCGGTGCGGACGGCGGCCCCTTTGCCCTGATTGTGCTCGTGGTAAAAGGCCCGCAGATCGCCACGTGCTGCCTCTTCCTGCAAAATCTCACGGGACCCGTCCTCCGACCCATCGTCCACGACGATGATCTCTTTCTCCAGGTGCACGTGTTGGCCGTTGTTGCCGTCGGGGTCAAAACCGACGGGCACGTCCACCTTCACGGCCCGCACGCGCCGCAAGATCTCACGCAGAGTGGATGCTTCGTTGTAAACGGGGATGATAATTGAGAGCTTCAAATGATTCGACTCCAGCAACGGGGAATGTGAGGGGTAACTACTCACCTCGGTCTTGCGAAGGTTGCGGGAAAACCTTCGCAAGGCTCATCACCTGTTCGCAAGGCTCATCACCTGGATAGTTACTGTGAGGGAGCCATTATAAATTGGACGAAAGATGTGGGCAAATCGCAACTGCCTTCCGGCAGCCCCCGCCTGGCCGGACCTCTGGCGGGGATGTCGCCCCCTATTTCTGCTCCTTAAAGGCCGCGACGACCAGTCGCCACCGGTCGTCCATCTGACCGGGGACGAAGGGGAAGTAGTACATCACCCGGTCCAGCAAACCGTCGTACCGGGCCATAATCCTGCCGGGCAACTCCTCCCAGGTCCCGCTGACGGCGAACACGTCCAGCATCTCGTCGCTGATGAGAGAGGGCATCTCCTCCCAGCGACCTTTGGCGGCCAGCCGGCTCAACTGCTCGCGCGTGTCGCCCCAGCCGTGAAGTTCCATCACCGGCGCATAGGACGGCGTAGAGGCGTAAAATGCAATTTGCTGGCGGACAGGGCGGCTGGCAGCGACCCGCTCCGCCTCGGTGTCGCCGGCGATGGTGAAGATGCTGCTGACCAGTTTCAGGTCACTCCGTTGGCGACCGCTGGCGCGCAGCCCTTCCTCGATGGCCGGCAGCGTAACCTCACGCAAGTATCGGGCGGAATGGAACGGGTGAACGTGAAAGCCATCGCACAACTCGCCGGCCAGCCGACACAGTCCCCGGTTGACGCCGGCGATGTAAATGGGGATGTTGGGGTGCGCGATGGGACCGGGGTTGAAGAACGGAGACATCAGCGTCAGCTTAAAGAACCGGCCTCGAAAATTGAGCCGGGTCCCGTTTTGCCAGGTATCCCACAGCGCCCGCATCGCCAGGATGACCTCGCGCAACTTGGCCACCGGCGACTCCCACTTCACGCCAAAGCGCCGTTCGTTGTGGGCCTTCACCTGGGTGCCCAGCCCCAGGATGAAGCGTCCGTTGGAGAGGGCAGCCAGGTCCCAGGCCAGGTAGGCCAGTGTCCCCGGGCTGCGGGGGAAGGCGACAGCAATGGCCGTCCCCAGCCGGACTTGCCCGGTGTGTTCGGCAACCAGCGCCGACACCAGGAAGGGGTCGTGGGTCGTCTCCGGCGACCAGATGCCGTCTAAACCCATCGCCTCCGCCGCCCGTGCCAATCCCGGCACTTCACGAAGATTGTTGACGATTATGCTGGTATCAATTTTCATCGGTCACGTCTCCGCTGGTTTACTGCAGACAAAGCAAGCATTCACCCCAACGTTGGGGTGGGGGATGTGGCGAGTGTAACATAGAGGGAAACAAGTGTCAAGGTCGCCGACACCCCCCAGGGCTTTTCAACGTTCTAGCGCGAGCCAGGTGACAGTCACCTGGGTTAATTCTTTGAAAAGCCCCGCACACACCCCACAAAACGTTTGTCATAGGATGCGGATTTTAGTATAATAACGGTTGCTACTCAGGCATAGGTGCCAGGCACTTATAAAGCTGTAGGGCAATCGCATCTTAATTTTATACCAATTGCGTATTGAAAGGCTGTATTTTCTGCCCGCGCCGGAATAGGGATTCCGGCGCTGCGGGATGCTCATCGCCCCATCTCGTAGCCCCGGAATCCCTATTCCGGGGCGAT
>JAJRXB010000234.1 GCA_024276515.1 Chloroflexota bacterium | reverse complement strand
ACGTTGAAACGTGCTGTCTTTGCCCAGAATCGGGGGAGGAGCAGTCGGCTTGAGCCGACTTTAGCTATTAGCCTGCGGATTTATTCGCAGCAAAAAGCGGCCGGAACGACATGTGGGTAATGCATAGCTGACAGGGAGGGGCCGGGGGAGGGTGGCATCTCGCCCGGAGAGAGAGATTCCGTCCCGGATGCAGGTTGTTTCTCCGGCGTCCCCGCCACCCCCACCCCAACCCTCCCCCTACGAAGGGGAGGGGGGTGAACGCTTACGACTGGAGCACTATGGCCGTTGTGAGCGTCCGAGGCACGCCAAACCGAAACAGTCTGAGCACCGCCCTCATCATCACCCGGCGGGAATTGCGCGACAGTCTGCGTGACTGGCGCATCATCATTCCTATCCTCATCCTGACGCTCATCTTCCCCTTTTTGATGGATTTCACCGCCACTGCCGCCCGCAACTTTGTGCTGCGCTTCGGCGGGGCCAACGCCATCATCGCCGAGCGGCTCAACCCCTTCTTGCTGATGATCGTCGGCTTCTTCCCCATCTCGTTCTCGCTGGTCATCGCGCTGGAGACGTTTGTAGGAGAAAAGGAGCGCAACAGCCTGGAGCCACTGCTCTCCATGCCCATCTCGGATGGAGAGCTTTACCTGGGCAAGATGCTGGCCGCGCTGCTGCTGCCGCTGTCGGCCAGCTATCTGGGAATCACCGTTTATCTGGCTGGCCTCTACCTGACGATAGGCTGGCTGCCCGAACTCTCCCTCCTCAGCCAGTTGGTGCTGCTGACCACCGTCGAGGCGCTGGTGATGGTTTCGGGCGCGGTGGTCGTCTCCAGCCAGACGACGAGTGTGCGCGCGGCCAACCTTTTGGCCAGCTTCATCATCATCCCAATGGCGTTGCTGGTGCAGGCCGAAAGCGTGCTCATGTTCTGGGGACGATACAACGTCATCTGGTGGATCATCGTCGGGTTGGTGGTGGTTGATCTCATCCTGGTGCGCATGGGGGTGCGCACCTTCAACCGGGAAGAGATTCTCGCCAAAGAGATGGACGAACTCAACCTGAAGACCATCTGGCGCGACTTTTGGGGGTACTTTCTGCGACCGCCTGAACTGGCCATCCAGCGCAGCCAGGGGGCGCCGGCCCGTTTCGACCTGCTCCGCCTCTACACCCACGACATCCCCGTCCTGATAAAAACGCATTGGCTTCCCCTGGCCGTGGTGCTGGTCACGTTGACCGGGGCCAGCATCTTTGGCGGATACTACGCCACCCTCTATCCCCTCCCCGCCGGCACCCTCCAACTCGACACCCTGCCCACCGATGCTTTTGAAAGTCTGCCCAACGTTGACTTTTTGCCGCACTTCAGCACGGTCGGCATTTTTCTGAACAACGTGCGCGCCGTTTCGCTGGGGGCCCTGCTGGGAATCTTCTCCTTTGGCGCGTTGGCGCTGATACTATTGATGATCCCCCTGGCCCTGGTTGGATTCTTCGCCGTCGAGGTGAGCATCCTGGGCTACAGCCCGTGGGTCTTTCTGGCCGCCTTCATTTTGCCGCACGGCATCATCGAGATGCCGGCGGCCATCCTCGGCACCGCCTTTGCCCTGCGCATCGGAGCAGCACTGGTCTCACCTCCGGCCGGGACCGACGTGGGACAGGGATTCCTGCTCGTACTGGCCGACTTCTGCAAAATCTTCTTCTTCCTGGTCATCCCCTTGCTCTTCGTCGCCGCCTTCGTCGAAGCCAACCTCACCCCCCAGATCGTGCTCGCCCTCTACAGCGGTCGCTAACCAAGCCACAAGGATATGTTATGAGCCACCGAACAGTCAGGTTGATCATTTTGGGCACTGCTGCTGCCATCCCCGACCCGTCGCACGAAAACGTCCACATGGTGCTTGACAGTGGCGATTTGAAACTTTTGATCGATTGCAGCGGCAGCCCCGCCTCTCGGTTGATGCGAGCCGGGATTGATCTTATGGACCTGGATGGGCTGATCGTCACCCACCATCACCCGGATCACATTTATGGCGTGCCCATTTTGCTGATGAATTTGTGGTTGATGGGCCGGCGCGAGTCTTTCCCCATCTACGGGCCGCAAAAAAGCCTGCAAGTCATCAAAGGCATAATGGATCTGTACGAGTGGGATAGCTGGCCCAACTTCCCTCACATTGATTTCCGCCAGATCCCTCTGGAACCCGACACCCCTGTGGTCTCGAACCAGGTCGTCTCGATCACCGCTTCACCGGTGGAGCACATGGTGCCGGTCATCGGGCTGCGGATGACGAATCGGCGAACGGGCCAGGTGTTGGTCTACACCAGCGACACGATGCGTGATCCCTGCGTGGTCCACCTGGCCCGCGACGCCGACATTCTCATCCACGAGGCGACGGGCGAATACTTTGGTCACTCTACGGGGGCCGACGCCGGCCTCGACGCCCTGGAAGCCAACGCCAAACGCCTGGTGCTCATCCATTATCCGCCCGTGCGTGGCGATCCCCAGGCCATCCTGAAGGAAGCAAAAGAGGTGTTTAAGGGGCCGGTGGAGCTGGCAGAAGACTTTAAGGTGTACGAGTTTTAGGCTTATGGCCCGCCGTCAAAGCGATAGCCCACGCCGCGCACGTTAACGATGTAAGGTTTCCCATCGGGCGTGTCTCCCAGTTTGCGGCGCAGTCGCCATATGTGAGTGCTGAGCGCGTCACGGGCTTCCAAAGGCTCCAGCGACAGCCCGTAGATGGCGTCGGCCAGCTCCTCGTAAGAGAGAGGGCGACCGGCCGCTTCCATCAGGGTATGCAGCAGACGGAACTCCGTGGGGGTCAAATCCAGTGCGTTGCCGTGGCGGGTGACGGTTTGTCGCTGGCGGTCGAGCAACAGCCCGCGCGCGGCCAGGTAGCGAGAAGAAGAGGGGGCGCTGAAGCCGCCGACAAGGGCGTGGTCGGCGGGCAGATCGGTGGCCGGGTTGTCTGGCAAGAGATCGGCCCCGAGCTGGCGTGCCGACTGGTAGATGGTTTGCAGCAGCGCCTGCTGACGTAACGCCTGCTGGCGCCGGGCCATACCTTTGGCTACGCTGGCCAGCAACTCCTCGGTGCTGGCCGGTTTGATCAGGTAGTCACATCCCCCATAGCGAAGTGTGGAGACAGCCGAATCGAGCGAGGCGTGGGCGGTGAGCATAATCACTTCGGGTGGCTGTGGCCGATCCTGAATTTGAGCCATCACTTCCAGTCCATTGAGACCATCCATCACCTGGTCGAGTAATATCAGGTCAATAGAAACCTTGTCCAACAGCGAGAGGGCCTCCTCGCCGCTGGCGGCCTCTATCACCTCGTATCCCTCCTGTCGCAATTCCTCGCTGAGAAACAGGCGAATGGCTGGTTCGTCATCCACAACGAGAATTCGATTCGGTCCCGACATAGACACACTCCCCCCTGGCACTTGTTCCGCACCAGGTTCTTGGTGTGACACCCCGACCCATTGATCCGGATCGGCAGGGGGCACAGACGCGGGTGGCTCATATCACCAACGGCTGAGACCGCTTCGCCTTCGGCTCGCGGTGACACGTCGGCGCACTTTTCATACATGAGCCACGCGGGTATACACACGGTAAACGTGCTGCCTTCACCCAAACGACTGGTTACTTCAATCCGTCCCCCATATTGCTCGACGATGCCATAACTGATCGAGAGGCCCAGGCCGGTTCCCTGGGCTTTGCTGGTGTAAAAGGGTTCAAAAAGCCGAGCCATCACCTCCGGCGAGATACCCTGTCCGGTGTCGGTGAAGAGTACGTGCACTTCGTTTCGAGTGGCCACGAACCGGGTGGTGACGTGCAACTCTCCCCCCTCTGGCATGGCTTCAATCGCATTCAAAATGAGATTCAGGAAGACTTGCTTAAGCTGGTCGGCGGCGGCGGCCACGGCCGGCAAATCGGGAGCCAGGCTGCGTTTTAAGGTCACCTGGCTGTGTTGCAATTGCTTGTGCACCAGGGCCAGAACCTCCTCCACCACCTCGTTGATGGCCAGGGGATGGCGCTCGCCCCCGTTGGGCCGGTAGAAGTTGAGCATACGCTCCACGATGCCGATCAACCGTTCTACCTCCTGGTCGGCGATGGTCAGGTATCTTTGCCGTTTCACTTCGTCGAGGGGACGATGCAGCAGAAGTCGCAAACCGCTGCGCAGGGCTTGCAGAGGATTGTTGATCTCGTGGGCCAACGAGGCGGCCAACCGTCCCAGGGCGGCCAGTTTTTCGGTCCGCACCAGTTGAGCCTGTAATCGCTTCTCGTCGGTGATGTTTTTGAGGACGTGCACCACCCCGTTTACCTGGCCCTGTTTGTCGATTAAAGGGTAAGTGGACACCCGGTAAACCCCATCGCCCAGGGATGGCTCCTGTATCTCGATGGTCTGCGGCTGTCTGGTCTCGATGGTTTGCATCAGGGGACAGTAGTTGGGCGGCGAATCGCTGCGGTGGAAGAATTGATAGCACGGCTGGCCCACCAGGTTTTGAGGGCTGGTGCCGAGCAAGCGTGCCATAGCGTTGTTCACCTGCAATATGGTGTGGTCCCGGCTGTGAATCGAGATGCCGTCGGTGATGGCGTCAAAAGTCGCTTCCCAACTCTGGCGGGCAGCCTCCACGTCGGCGTAAAGCCGGGCGTTTTTCAGGGCAATGGCAATCTGGCCGGAGAGGATGGTGAGGAAGGCCAGGTCGTCTTGCAGCAGGGGACGCTCTGGGGCCGGACCGGCCAGGATCAGCCAGCCCAGCAACTCATCCCTGACCCGCAGCGGAGTGCAAACGATGGCCGCCTCCGTCACCTGAGCCACCCGCCCCCCCCGGGCATCGAACAACAGCGGGCTTGAATACCCATCGGCCTGGGAATGGCCCAGTTGTCTTTGCAACGTCTCCGACAGAGGGGGAGACCCCATCGAGGCCAACACCCGCCACGGAGCGTCGCCCCCCCTCGTTTCAACCAGGGCGGCGTGGCTCACCTTTGTCTCCCACCACACGATCTCTAGCGCCTGGGCCGCAACCGGGTCTGGTTCCAGTTCCGAGATGGCCACCTGGTTGAAATCCATCAGCGGGAGGTGTGCCTGAAGCCGGGCGCGACGGTTTCGCAACGTGCGCCGGCTGATCGCCCAGCGGATGGGCAGCAGCAGCTCTTCGGGGGTGAAGGGCTTGAGCACAAATCCCTCAGCCCCCAGTTGAGAGGCTTCTACCACCTGATTCAACGTGCCGTAGCCGCTGATCATCAGCACGCACAAATCGGGATCGACGTCAAGAGCCGCCTTCAGCAACGACAGGCCATCCATCTCCGGCATTTGAACGTCGATGAGCGCCAGGTCGTAGTGCGTCCGCCTGATGTGTTCCAGCCCGGTCAACGGGTTAACGACCCCACGTGCCTGAAAGCCGTGGCCGGTCAGAATACGATGACAGACCTGCACGATATTTTGTTCGTCGTCTACGATGAGCACCCGTTCACCGTTCATATCCGCGTTGGCCTCAGGCTACCGGCTCTTGAAAGCTCCCCAACAAAAACTGCTTCCACGTCCTGACGGGAAGCAGTTTTATAAATAAACCGGCACACGTTGTTTGTTTGCACCAGCCAGATGAAAATGTTAAACAACAAACTATCTCCCCTACTCAGGACCTTTCACATTATATCACGAATTCCCGTGGGGATGAAGAGATTTGGTACTAATTCACTATTAGATATTTGTGCTGAGATGACAGTCACTTTTAGCACAATTATCAGGTTAGAATTTGAAAAATCACCCCGTTTTTTGCGCCGGTTCAAGTGGCTGTCACCTGCTTTTGCTTAAAAGGGAACAACTCTATTATTTTCTCTACTTTGACTTTTATCTCATCTTACTTACAATCCTTTCGACGCTCAACCTACCAAACGAGAAAGGTGTCGCACAGACTATGCTTCCCCAAAGCCACGTTGCCTATACACTGGCCGCCTTCAACCTGGCGCAAAAATGGATCCCCGGACTCAAAAAAGCAGACTATCGCCTGCTGGCTTTAGCGGCGATGGGGCCTGACCTGATTGACAAACCACTGGCGGCCCTCTATTTCTACCGTCGCTACAAAGCGGCGGTCCTCTTTGCTCACACCTTGCTGGTCCACCTGTCCGTGCTGATCTTAACACTGTGGCAAAAACCTCGATGGTGGTTCTACGCCCTGGCTTTCAACGGTCACGCTCTGACGGATCGTCTTTGGTTTTTCCCCGACACTTTCTACTGGCCCTTCCGAGGCTGGCGTTTCCACGTCTGGCAGAAAGCTGGCAGCGAGCAGAAGGACATCAAACGGGCCTACTGGCGAGCCTTCACCCGGCGACCAGAACTGTGGGTCTGGGAGGTGGGGGGAGTGGTTGCGGCACTCTGGTTTGTGCTTCGCAACCGGCTGTACCGTCTCGACCGGCTGGGGTACCTCCTGCGCACCGGGCGACTGCCAGATTGAGATGGCGTATGATTATTTGGGCCGAATCTTTGTCGCTGTGCTCCGGCCTGCCTCGACGACACAATCTCTTTTGACAATCCCTTTCGAATCAACTAGAATAGGCTGTCGCACATCCGCTCACAATGATATGCGCCCCTACACCGCGATGGCTCGCGTTTTTTAAGGAGGAATGGATGACCACCGTCTACTCGACCACCAAATTGCGCAATGTGGTTCTCCTGGGTCACGGCAGCTCGGGCAAAACTACGCTGGCTGAGGCAATGCTATTCAACGCCGGCGCCATCAACCGCATGGGCAAAGTGGAAGATGGAACCACCGTCTCAGATTTCGATGAAGAGGAGATTCGGCGTCACATCTCGCTGAATCTGGCGTTGATCCCGTGCGAATGGGAAGAGCACAAGATCAACGTGCTGGACACGCCCGGTTACCTGGATTTTGTGGGTGAGGTCATCAGCGCCATCCGGGTGGCCGACACCGGCATCGTGCTGGTGGATGCTGTGTCTGGAGTTGAGGTAGGGACCGAGTTGGTCTGGCAACACGCCGACGATCAAAATTTGCCCCGCATCGTCTTTGTCAACAAGATGGATCGAGACAACGCCAGCTTCCAGCGCACCCTCGATTCGCTGCGCGAGAAGTTTGCGGGCAACTTTGTGCCGATTCAACTTCCCATCGGCGAACAGGCCGACTTCAAGGGCGTGGTAGACCTGATCGAGATGAAAGCTTACCTCGGTGAAAAAGACCAGCCGGGCGACGTGCCGGACGACATGGCCGAGGCCGTCGAAGAAGCTCGTATGTCGCTCATTGAAGCGGCTGCCGAGTCTGACGACGATCTGATTGTGAAATACCTGGACGGCGAAGAGTTGACCGACGAAGAAATCGCCACCGGTTTGGCAGCCGGCATTGCCAACAGAACGGTCATCCCCGTGCTGTGTGGTTCGGCGTCGCACAATCTGGGCGTGAGGGCACTGTTGCGCAGCATCGTGCGCGATTTGCCCGGCCCGTCCGGGGAAGTGATAGCCACCAACCCTGTCACCGACGAAGAAGAGGTTCTCACCTTCGACGCAGCCGGCCCACTGGCCGCTTTCGTCTTCAAGACGGCGGCCGACCCTTACGTGGGTAAGTTGACCTATCTCCGCGTCTACTCCGGCACCCTCAAATCGAATTCACACGCCTTTAACAGTCGCACCGGATCGGAAGAACGGTTGGGCCAGATTTTTATACTACGCGGCAAGGAACAGCTCCCGGTGGACGAGGTCCGCGCGGGCGACATCGGTGTGGTGGCCAAGCTGGGCGGAACCCTGACCACCGATACCCTGTGCGACAAGGGACATCCCCTCGTTTTGCCGGGCATCGAGTTTCCGGCGCCCGTCTTTTCGGTGGCCGTTACACCCAAAACCAAAGCCGACTCGGCCAAGATGGGTCCCAGTCTCACCCGGATCGTGGAAGAGGATCCCACCTTGCACTGGCGCAACGAGGAGAGCACCCGGCAGGTCATCCTGGAAGGTATGGGCGACGCTCACGTCGAGACGGCCGTCCGTCGCCTGGAACAGAAATTTGGCCTGAGACTGGAAACTTCTGTGCCGAAAGTTCCATATAAAGAGACAATCACCAAAGTTGGCAGCGCCTCGTATCGGCACAAAAAGCAGACCGGCGGCGCAGGGCAATTCGCCGAAGTTCACATGCGGGTGGAGCCCCTGCCCCGGGACAGCGGCTTTGAGTTTGAATGGGAAGTCTTTGGTGGTGCCATCTCCTCTTCCTTCCAGCCTTCCATACAGAAGGGCATCAAGCAGGTGCTGAACAACGGACCGCTGGCCGGCTACCCGGTGGTAGACGTCAAAGCGGTGGTCTTCGACGGCAAAGAGCACCCGGTCGACTCCAAAGACATCGCTTTCCAAATCGCCAGCCGCGAAGTCTTCAAGTTGGCCTTCAAAGACGGCAACCCGGTGTTGCTGGAGCCGATTATGAACATAACCATCACCGTGCCTGAGGAGTTTATGGGAGACGTGATGAGCGACCTGACCACCCGCCGAGGTCGCGTGCAGGGAACCGACCAGGAACGGGGCAACGCCATCGTCCACGCCCAGGTGCCGCTGGCCGAAATCCAGCGCTATGCCACCGATTTGCGCTCCTTCACCCAGGGCCGGGGCATTTACACCATGACCTTCTCGCACTACGAGCAGGTGCCGGCCCATCTGCAAGCCGAGATCATCGCCCAGGCGGAGCGAGAGCGGCAAGAGGCGGAGTGAGTGGGTCGGTAAGTTGGTGGGTTGGTAGATTGGGATACTTTCTGCTCCCGTCGGGTCTGTGACCCGACGGTTCCGGCCCGTCAAAGACGCGGGGCGCACCTGTGCCGCACCCCAGGTGCACCCGTGCCGGGCACTTCGGCAGGCAGACCCGCTTTGAGCAAGTACAAGGGCAAGGCGCTTGCTTCGT
>JAJRXB010000233.1 GCA_024276515.1 Chloroflexota bacterium | reverse complement strand
GCCCCATCCGCTTATCCGCTCTCCATCCGCTGATGGCGCGGATTCCCCACGGAGGGGCTTGTTCCATCCGCTTATCCGCTCTCCATCCGCTGATGGCGCGGATTCCCCACGGAGGGGCTTGCCCCATCCGCTTATCCGCTCTCCATCCGCTGCCCAGGCCCACCACGGCAAGCGCCGCGATGGTGGCGGGGATCACGGTCCTCAAAGCCGGGGACAGGGGGGCTTTCCAGACGGTGAATGCGCTCAGCAGCCACCAGGCGCGGGCCCAGAAGCCGGTCAGCGGGTCGCCGGGGCCGGCCTCGTTGCTGACGCGCCAGGTAGCCATCGCCAGCGGAGCGAAGAGCACAGCCACGGCCAGCATCGTCAGCGCAAAGGGAAGCCAGGCCCGGCGCGAGCGGCGGTGGGTCAACAGCAGGTAAAGGGCGTGCGCAGGCAGCAAGAAGCCGGTGTAGAGGTGTGTGTAGAGACCGGCCAGGGCGCACAGGCCATAGGCGATCCAGTGTGCAAAGGCGAGACGGCGTTTGGCTCTGCATGCCACGCCCCTACAAAAGAACCAGGTTCCCAGGGTTGCCAGGAGAACGGCCAGCGCGTACATCCGCGCTTCTTGCGAATACCATACCAGGAAGGGATTGAACACGGCCAGGGTCGCGGCCAGGGCTCCGACGCGCCGGTCGAACAAGTCGGAGGCGAGGCGGTAGACGACGGGGGTCAGCAGCGTGCCCAGCAGCACAGAAAGCAGGCGCACCGACACTTCGCCGTCGCCGAAAAGAAGCCGCCAGTAGTGCAGAGAGAGATAATAGAGCGGTGGCAGCCGGTCCTCGATCAGGTTCAAGCTGACTTCCAGGATGCGCGAGACGCTGGAGCGGGCCCAATGCACGCTCATCGCCTCGTCGAACCACAGACTGTGATAGGTGAGGTTGTGGAGCCGGACGGCCAGGGCCAGCCACGTGAGCGACAGGGGGAGCCACAAACGGCGGATACTACTCAAGGTTGCCAGCCTCCAGATGCAGCGGGAGTATCGCCCGGTCTCCGGAGCCGTCACTCAGCGACAGGCGGGGCAGGGCGGGGTCGCCCGCGTCGTACAGGCCGACTTCGAGCAGATAGTCGCCGGTCGGCAGGTTGGGGGGGAGCGTCAGCGTCACCCGGTCGGGCACGATCTGCCCCGGTCGCCACTGGCGGGTGGGGCGCGGAGGCAGATGGTCGGCGTTGGCCAGAGTCTCCCCGTCGGCGTCGAGCAAATGTACGAAGATGGTGTAATCGGCGTTCATCTCGGCGGTCGCCTGCCAGAAGAGGACGAGTTCCGCGCCGGCAGTCTGTCGCATGCCCAGCAGTCTCACCTGGTTGCCAAATTCGGCGTCGGTGCGATGGGTGATGAAGCTGGCGAGGTCGAAGCGGGCGCCGGGCGGCAAGCTGTAGTGGAAGAGTTCCATGTGCCAAAACTGACCGTAATCGTCCTGGGTCCCCACCGTCCCCAGATAGAGGGGCAACACGTCGAACGGGTCTGTCACTTCGTTTTGCCAGCGGACGAGCCACACTCCCCGCTTTCCCCGCAACAGGCGGTCCAATTCGTCGCCCACCGACAGGTCGAGAGCGGCGTTCACGTCCAGGATTTCGATGTCGGGCAGACGGTGCCAGCCTTCCCAGCCGTAGTAATAGGCCCAGGCGGGGAACATGTGGCCGGAATTGAGCAGCACCGTCTCGTTGGGCCCGATGCGCTCCTGGACGATCTGGGCGGTGATGCGAAAGTCGGCTTTGTTGAACCGGTTGGCAGGGTAAGGCGCGAACCAATTGCGCAGGGAGTAGGCAGAGGTGGCCAGAATGTAGACGGCGATAATGGCGAAGATGAGACGTGAGGCGTGAAGCGTGAAACGTGAAGCGTGAAATGTGAAACGTGAGGCGTGCGTGATGCGTGGGGCGTGTTGCGTCGTCAGGGAGGAGAGGCCGCCGGCGACGAGTAGGATGAAGGCCGGCGATGCGAGCATGGCGTAACGCGGGTTGAACTTGGGTGTGCGATAAATCAGCAAAAGGACCAGGGCCACGGGGACGATAAGGTATAAGAGCAAGAAGATCAGGCTATCTTTACGCAATACGCAATACGAAGTACGTACCGCGTATTGCGTATTGCGTATTGCGTAGCGAGAACTTCGCCAGAGCACAGCCAGGCTGACCAGCAAAACAAGCCCATAGCCGACGGTCAGCCGCGTTCCGACGGTCTCTGTCACCGTTTCGCCCAGAGCGAAAGCGACCAATAGCTTGCGAAAGACTTCTCCCAGCTTGAGCGCGCCGGGCCAATAGCTGGTGTCCAGGCCATAGCGGGTCAGCAGAAAGGGGAGCCAGGGGAGGTAGAGGATAAAGATGGAGATAGAAATGGAAATGGGAACTCGTGGGCGCAGCGGGCGTCCGGCGCGGACTCGCTGCCACCCCTTGTAAAAAACGTAAAGGGCGTGGGCGGCCAGCAAGAAGAAGGCGAAGTAGTGGGTGTAAAGGGCAGCGACGGCGGTCGGGACGTAAGCCCAAATATGGGGAGATTGGAGATTAAGAGATTGGGTATCGAGCAGGCGCAGCAACAGATAGCTGCTCAACAGGCCCAGAAAGGTGAGCAGGGTGTACATCCGCGCTTCTTGCGCGTAATACACGTGCAGCGGCGACAGGGTCAGCAGCAGGGCAGCCAGCCAGGCGGCTCTGTCGTCCAGCAGCCGCCGGGCGGTGGTCCACAGCAGCGGGACGGTGAGCGCCCCGAAGACCACAGAGGGAAAACGGAGCGCGTACTCGCTCGTCCCCGCCAGTCGGGTCCAGGGCCAGAGCAGGTAATAGTAGAGGGGCGGTTGGATGTCGTTGGCCGTCCACACAGTCAGGGCCGGCAGGGACATACGAGTCAGATACCAACTCACTCCCTCGTCGTACCACAGGCTTTGAGCCGGCAGCCGATAAACGCGCAGGGCAAAGGCCAGCAGAATCAACCCCAACAAGGCCAGGCGGGGCCAAATCCTCTCACTTTCCTCTGCGGGGACTTTGTGCGCGTTCCACCGGGCAGGTCTGGGAGAAGCGATTGAGTCGTTCACGGTGGTATGTTACCACACTCGCTGAAGGGAGACAAAATAGTTCCACAAAAAGCGTCGGAGCAAGGTGGGGTTAGGGTTGAAGCTGTATCTCGCCCAGCGATGCGTAATCGCCGACCGGCTGCCCGCTCTCGTCGAGGAGGGGTAGTCGCTCCAACGTTTCCCAGTAGTAAAGCCCCACCCGGACTTCGTAGCGACCTGGCGGCAAATCCGGTGGGAGGGGAAGCCGATGACCGTCGAGGGCCGGCCGGCCGGGAGACCAGCGATCCGTGGGCCAGGGGACGACCCAGGTTGGCCGGGCATCGGACTGGGCGACGACGGTTCCATCGGGGGCGACCAGGTGCACGAACACGGTGTAGTCGCGGGGGATGGGGGCGGTGGCCTGCCATTGGAGCACAACCGAGATTTGCAATTTGCAATTTGCAATTTGCGATTTGCGAAGCCGAATGCCCTCGGCGAAGGTGGCGTCGAGGGGGGAGAGGGAGAGGTCGCCGGGGACGGAGGTGAGGTAGCGACCGTCGCGGGCGAAGGCGCCGACCTGGGCCCAGGTTTCCCCGTGAAACAGGGTGACGCCGGGGTCTGCGGCGGTGATGGGGAGACGCTGCGCGGGGTCGGCGAAGGCGGCGACCGGGTCGGTCTCCTTGCCCCGGAGGACGGCCAGACCCACGTTGAAACGGGGTCCCAGGTCCCAGGGGAGCATCTCGGTGACGACGGTCTCCCCGGGTCGCCATTGGGAGGGCGGATACCAGAGAGGTGTCACCATCGGGCGCTGTGAGGTATCTTCGACGAGAAAGCCATCTTCACTGAAGACGAAAGGCCACAGGCGCAGATCATCCGGGAGCGGGGCCAGCGCCTGCCAGTACAGCCGCAAATACGTTTGTCGCCAGCGGGGATCGTCCACCACGTCGTACCCCAAAAGACGCAGTCGGCCATCGAATTCGACCATCATCGGGTACTGAGGTTGCGCCTCCTCCACCCGCGCAAAGTCGAAAAACGCATCGGGCAGAGTCTGCCTTCTGTTGTCTGCCGTCTGCTGTCTGCTCAGCAGCACGTACCCGTCGGCCGCGTCCACCACGCCAAACTCGCCCGATTCGATCAGCGCGTCGAAGGTCGCCCGCACGTCGTTGGGGTGAGCGTCGGTGGGGCCGGAGATGTCGAGCAGCACGTATTCGGCGTCGGCGACGATGGGGAAGACGTAGATTTTCTCCCGGTGGGCCAGGTGGGGGTGCAGCGGTGGCGTGGTGGAAAGGGGTGCGTTGGGGGGAATCTGGTCGGCGAAGCGGGTCAGCAGCCGGTGATGAGGCGTGCGCCGGGGCCAGTCGAAGTCGCGGGCCAGAGGCGTCCAGCCGCGCAGGTAATGATAGCCCAGGGACCAGGCCAGCAGCCAGACGATGAGCGATATAGCGGCATAGCGTCTCAGCGGCGTAGCGCGGAATCGCTGAGACGCCACAACGCTAAGCCGCTGGAAGCCATAGATGGCGGCGATGACGAAAACGGGGACCAGCGGCGCCGAGTAGTGCTGTTCGCCGGAGTATTGGCCGGGGAAGTTGCTGAGGGTGTTGGCTACCAGCACCGGCAATCCCAGCAGCAGGTATTCGGGGGCCAGCAAGGCCAGTCAGCCCACCGAGGCGAACAGGCCGGCCAGGTAGCACAGTCGGTCCGGCTCGCGCAGCAGGGCCAGCGCGTCACCCGGTCGGGCCAGCAGCCCGCGCAACAGCCCGGTCAGCCCGCCGCCGAATTCGGGGTAGCGGTTGGTCAGGTAGATCGGTCCCTCGGTACCGTAGACCTGGCGGGCCAGCGGCGCAACGATGAGAAACGTCGCCACGTAAAACCAGGCCAGGCTGACGACCATCAGCGCCAGGCCGTGTAGCCGTCGTCGGGTCAGCCAAGGGGAAGTGGGGAAGTAGGAAGTAAAAAAGGGTGCGTGGCCCCCTGGCCTTTCAGAGCGTGTCTGAAAAATGCTCGTAGTGACGACTGAAGTCGTCACTTGTGGGCGCTGGTGGGCCAAAAAACGACTGAAGTCGTTACTACGAACGCCTGACTTTGAATTTTCAGACACGCTCTCTGTTTCTGTTTTCCCGTTCTCTGGAGACAGGAGAAGATACAGGCCCAGCATAAAGGTGAGGGTGGGCAGGTTCTCTTTGACCAGCATAGCCACCACTGCCCAGGCCCACATCGCCCGGTATCGGCCTTGCGAGGCGTACCAGAAGGCGAAGAGGAGCGGCGCGACGATGAACGGGTCGGCGTGGAAGTCGGCGACGTTGGCCGCTTGCAGGGCGGGGGACATCAGGTAGACAATCACGAAAACGAGAGGAAGCCATTCTCCCGATTTTTGTGAGCTGGTAGTCTCCCCGTTAAGCGTTGATGATGTTTGGGAGCGCGAGGGCTTGCCCTCTCCCTCCCCCCAACCCCCTCCCTCTCCCAATTTGGGAGAGGGAGGGGGTGCCCGAAGGGCGGGGGTGGGTGAGGGCTTTGCCTCCTCTTCGCCACCAACACTCAACGGGGGGACCACCTGTGAGCTGGAATTTGATATTTGCGATTTGCGATTGGAGAGTTGTGCTCGTGCGATCCAATAGACCGGCAGTGCGCCCAGGGCCAGGGCAATCGTCTGGATGATGAGGATGGCCCGCACGTCGTCCCACAGGTAGTAGACGAGGGCGATGGGGATGATGATCGGTTCCAGGTGCTCGGCGATGCGGGGCACTTGCCGGTCGTCGAGGGTGCGTTCCAGGAAACGCCCGTGGAGGGTGTTCCACATCGGCTGGTCAATGTAAGAGAGGTCGGCGGCGAAGGAGTTGAGAGTCGTGTGCCGCTGAAGGCTGTAGGCAGAGAAGAAAAGGACGTAGGCCAGGATGAGGAGCCAGAGGAGAAAGGTGGAGGTGGGAATGCCGAAAAGGTAACGGGAAGATGCTCTGGGGGCAGAGTTTGGGGTTTTATTCGCTTTGGGTGTCATGCTCTGCCATCTCGGCTACGTGGGATAGAAGTTCTTCTCTTCGTTGTCCAGATATAGCTGATATGCCCGTGCTTTTCGCCAGACGGATTTCAGCTATAAAATCGCCGCCATCCGGCAACCTGCGACGCGATAGCTCTTGTAGTCGCTGGCGAGGTGTCAGCTTCTTGCGATCTTCACTACTCAACTCATCGCCAGCCGATTTCT
>JAJRXB010000232.1 GCA_024276515.1 Chloroflexota bacterium | reverse complement strand
TCCACCCGGAAAACGACCGATTTCCCCGCCACCTGCGGGGCGGGCGGCAAGGGCCTGAAACCGAAGCGGTCTGTGGCCTTGCTCAATACCGCCTGCCAGTAGCGGCGGGTAGGCTCTATCAGCGCCGACGCGCCACATGCGGTGGCAATCGCCAGCCCCCCGGTCATCATCCCCAAGAAACGCCTCCGGCTGATCTTTTTCGTCCCGCTCATCCTGCCAATTCCTCAGTTCCTCCGGCCTGGGTGATGCGATACAGGCTGACCATCCCTCCCAGGAAGAGCCAGGTATAGACCGAGTGATCAAAGCCTACGATGGTTTGGTTGTAAGCAAAGGGCAAAACCCAATCACCCAGCATCATCGAGAAAATGGCGCCGATGCTCCCGCCCAGGGTCGCATTGGCAAAAGCCTCCTCAAAGTTGCGCCGTCCGCGCAAGGTGCGAGTCGTCCTATTCCCGGTACGCACCAGCGTCGTCAGCATCCAGAGCAGAATGACGAAGCCGACGATGCCGGTTTGAGCCAGCATGTCGAAGAAGTTGTTGTGCGTCGAGCGAGCATTCTCTGGGTGATAGGTCATATAATAGACGGCATAGCCGGCCGGCCCGGAGCCGAAAATCGGGTGCTTCGACACGTGATCCAGGTTGGTCTGCCATAGCTCCAGCCGACTGAAATCGCCCTCCTCCTGAGAATCCAGGTAGATCCTCTCGTAGTAATAATTGAAGTTCACCCCCAGGAAGATGAGGCCACCGATCACTGCCACGACGAAGAGCTTTTTCGACCGCTTAAAGGTGATGACCACGCACGCCACCCCCAGCGGCATCCAACCCGAAAGCCAGAGTATGCCTTTGACGAACGTCCAATGTATCCACGCCCCCAGCAGCCCCAGGAGGAGTCCCCGCACCCACCATGGCAAATCATCGTCGAAGAGAGCCAGGCCGTAGGCCAGGGCAGCCAGCCACGTGGGGAAGATTCCCCGGGTGTTGAACATGCGCTTGACAGGCAATCCGAAATGGTAAGAAATGAGAGACACCGCACCCAGGCCGATGAAAATCCAGACCATCCACTTGAGCCATTTCACCTCTTCGACCTTGTTGGCAACGAGCAAGGCAACGGCCGGCAAAAGGATGATCACCACCAATGCCGCCAGTTGCACCAGGGGAAACGAACCCCAGGACCGCACCAGCGGGTCGCGGAACAGGTTGCTCCAGATGTAGGCGACGATAGCCACCGAGATGAAAGCCAGGAAAGGCCGGTTGATAGGCGAAGGTTTCAGCGATAGCTTCTTGTCGATCACCAACATTTGGAGCAACCAGGCCCCAACCACCCCCGCCGAAACCAGGAGGCTGAGGACGATCTCACTTTGCGTGCCGGTCGGCAGACGGACACGCACCAGACCGGCCACGAGCAAGATCGACAATATGCCATACTCGTATCGTCCAAGCCGGTAGAGGATCAACAGAGCCGCTGGGGCAACGGTCGCAGCTATCAGCAACTCCGGCTTCCTTATCACGAACATCTTTCCTATCAGACGTCCCACGAAAAGGGAAAGGCCCCAGAGTCCGAAGATAATCATTGCCTGCACGAGTCGCCGCCGGACACGAGGTGCAGCCAAAAACGAGTGAACCCGTACCAACCCCCACGCCATGCTCATCTACTCCTATCAGCCACCCGACTCAAAATAGCTTCGTACTGCCGCCCAATAATGCTCCAATCGTACCTGGCACTGACCAGTTCCCGCCCATTGCGAGACAGCCTCTCTCGCAGCTCACCATCTTCCAACAGACTCACCACAGCCTCTGCGAACTCAGCCGGTTCGTCGGCTACGAGGAGATGCCGGCCGGGCACGACCTCCAGCCCCTCTGCCCCTTTGCTGGTGGCAACCACCGGAGTGCCCAGGGCCATCGCTTCCAGAACTTTGAGGCGCGTCCCGCCGCCGATACGCATCGGGGCCAGACACACCTGGCTGCGAGCCACCAGGGAGCGTACATCGTCCACGTAGCCGGTGAACGTGACCCCGTCCGCAGTCGGCAGACGATCCACCGGCACGCCCTCCGTCGAGCCGGTGACGCGCAGGCGTACGCCCGGTCGTTGCCTCTTCACCAACGGGAAGACCTGGCTCAAGAAGAAGTGCATAGCGTCGAAATTTGCCTGGTAGGTGAGCGCGCCGGTGAAGATAAGGGTGTCCGACTCGGGTGGGCCGTAATCATCTCTATAGAGCCTGGCATCAATGCCATTAGGGATGATCTCCAGCCCTCGATAGTCGGGCACGATTTCCAGCACGTTGGCCTGCTCCTGGGCCGAGGCGACGGTGCACACCTCAAACCGGCGCAACATTCGAGCGGTGAACCGCCGCGTCTTCCACCACATCATCCCATATCGCAGACGGCCCCAAAGGCCACGCTGGCCGGTGAATCGCTCCTTGAGGACAGACAGCTCCAAGTCCTCCAGCACGGCCGGGACCCCATCGACGGCGGAAACGTAGGGAGCGACCCCCAGTGCCGGCCCAACTTCAAACGCCACCACCACGTCGAACCGCCCATTCGAGGCGATGTGCCGGATGCGCGTTGCGGCCTCCGGGTCGTAAGTATCTATCACCGCGCGCGGTTTGGAAGACAAAAAGCCGGCCCAGGCCTTGAGACTACGCCGGCGGAACGTCCGCCCAGGCAACAGATGGACCTCCTGGCAATAGGGTTTGAGAGAGTCCAGGTGGTCCGCGTCGCGTGCCTCACGGCTGAAGGCGACCAGGGTTATCTGATGTTCTGCGCTGAATTGCTTGAGCAGATTGAAGACCCGCAGCCGGGCGCCGTTGTCCGGCGGGTAGGGAAACCACCACGAAAGAGCCAAGATTCGCACCGCGTCACCCCAAATCCACCGGACCAAATCGTCCGCGCCGGTAATCGTAGAGAGCCTGGAGCATCGCATTTCGCTGGTTCCGCTTGTTCCGCCACCTGGGCCGCAGCGACCAACTCACCAGCGTCCGCAGATACTCCCCTATCAAAGTGTAAAGCCAGGCTCCCACCCCCAGTTGGGCACATCTCAAAAAAAGCAGTCGGTTGCGCGTCATGTAATAGTGAACGATGGGTGAGGCCGCCCGCCGCTCCGGTGAAATTTTGTGCCACACCTTCGCCCCCGGCACGTTGACGACGCGATAGCCGGCTCGCCGCACCCTCACACACCACTCGGCCTCTTCGTAATAAGCGAAGAACCGCTCGTCGAGCAGGCCCGCCTGTTCCAACACGGGCCTGCGGACCAGCAAGGCACAGCCGGTGACGAAATCCACCTGGCGGGGCGCGGGACCATATTGCCCCCTGTCGCGCTCGCCCAACCCGATCATCCGGGTCTGCCCTCGCCTCGGATCAATCGTCCCCCCGGCCGACCAGATGATCTCAGGTCGGTCATAATAGTAAATCAGCGGCCCCGCTATTCCCACTTTGGGGGTTGCTTCCATCACCTCGACCAGGTGGGTCAAGAAGTCGGAAGCCACTTCGGTGTCGTTGTTGAGCAACAGCACGTAATCGGCCCCGTAGGCCAGGGCATAGCGGATCCCCACGTTGTTGCCCCCGGTGAAGCCCAGATTGCCCCCCATCTCGATCAGGGTCGCCTCCGGGAAATCCCGTCGGATGGCATCGGCTGAGCCGTCGGTGGAGCCGTTGTCCACGACGATCACCTCGAAGCGCGGGTAGTCCACCCGGCGCAGCGAGGCCAGGCAGTCCAGCGTCTCCTGACCGCCGTTCCAATTCAAGATGACCACAGCAACCTGGGGGTGAGTCATCGAGTCTCTCCCACTCACACCAATCCCTCTCACCTCAGCCACCCCGCAGCGGACAGAGATAGACGCTGACCTCGCCAAAATCCTGCCCGGTGATCGGCTCACAGGTGGTTCCCAAAGCTGCTTCGTGTTGCTCCAGCGACCACCGCTCGTAGAAGAGCATCAGCCAGACACGCCCATACCCCTGACTCGCGTCTTCTGGCCTGCGCCACCAGCCGTCTGAGAGCGAGCGCGACGTGTCGGCAAAATAGGAAATTTTACCGTAATCGGCCCAGAATGGGCTTTCGGGCGGCGAAGCGGACGCAGCCAGCGGTTTCCAATTCCGAGAGAGAGAGCCGTAGAAACCATATTGATCCAGAGGGCCATCGTAATAAAAGCCAAAAGGCAGATGGCCCACCTGCCCATCGAAGAAGATGGCATCACCAGGCTGCCCCTGGGCTTCGATCAACCGGGCGATGCCCCGCCAGTCCTGGCGCGACGGCAGCCGATAATAGACGATCAACGAGGCGACGATGGGCAGCAGCGTGACCAACCCCAAAAGGACCGCCAGTCGCCTGTCCCGGGGCAAGGTGATGCCCAAAGCCAACAGCAGGTAACAGGCCAGACTCACGGCGATCAGATGCTTGCTGTGATAAATGGGGACCCGCAGGGAAACCAGAAAAGCCAATCCGACGGGCAGGATCAGCAGGAGAAGGATGAGGCGCAAGGGAGCCTCAACCCGGCGGGCGTGCCACACACCCAACAAGCCCACCCCGGCAAAGAGCGGAAGCAACAACGCGCCGGGCAGGGGCCTGACCGGGCCGGCGAGAAAAGTTAAGAACGAATAGCCCAATTCCATCCAATTGGGCCTGGGATAAAATACCTCCCCGCCCGCCGCCGCCCGGGCCTGCCCCAGGAAAAACAGGAGCCAGGGCAGATAGAACACGCCCAATCCGACCTGAATCAGCAGCCACCGCTTCCACCGGCGGCGGTGACGCCGCCACCCCAAGAAGAAGTCCAGATTCTCGACCAATAGAATCAGAAAGGAATAATAGTGGGTATACATGCACAGCAGCGTGACGACGAAATAGCCCAGCCAGGGTCGCCTGGCGCTGGCGTCGAAGAGACGCAGATAAAAGTAGAAAGACAGCGCCGACAAAAGGAAGAGAAGCGAGTAGTAGCGCGCCTCCTGTGAGTACCAGATCAGCATAGGTGCGACGGCGATGAGCAGGCCCGTGACCAACCCTAGCCTCTGGCCTGCGATCTGTCGCCCGATCAAATAGGCTACCCAAACCGAGGCGATACCAAAGAGAGCCGAGGGCAGCCGAAGCATCACCGCCCCCTGGCCCAGCTTGAGCCAAAAGTGCAACAGGGCGTGGTACAAAGGAGGCGCGTTGGTGGGTGTGACAAGTTGATAGGCCAGATTCGTCTGGGCGAAGAAGAAAGTCCAACCTTCGTCGTGCCACAAACTTTTAGCTCCCATCCCATACAAACGCAGCACCGCCCCCAACCCGACGACGGCGACCACGGCCAGGCGAGAAGCGAGAAAGCGAGCCCACCAACCTTCAAGGGCCGCTGTTCTGGCAGGCAAGATGGTCTCCGACGATCTCAACGTCAACGCTCCCACCTCAGCACCCGGTCGATGACGCGGGCCGGATTGCCCACTACCAGCGACTTGGGCGGCACGTCGCGGCGCACCACCGACCCGGCCCCGACCACCGAACCGGAGCCGATGGTGACTCCCTTCATAATGATCGAATTGGGGCCGATCCACACGTCGTCGCCGATGGTGATAGGCGCTTCAATCTCCGATTCGCCGGTGCTTTTCAGCCACAGCTTATGGCCGATGGAGTCGAAGATACTGCAATTCCAGCTAATCATGCAGCGCGCGCCAATATGCACCTGGCTGGCAGCCATAATGCGCGTGCCGGGACCGATCACGGTACGCGGACCGATTTCCAACACCGACTCCGGCTCGCGCCCGGTGCCGACGACCAGCACACAACCTTTGGCAATACGGGCCCCTCGTCCCAAAACAAGCCGGGCCGGCCGGCGCTTGCCAATGACCACGTTCCTGGACAGGACCGCCGGCCCGCCGGAATCGAAGAGACGAGACCGCAGATAGAAGCGTAAAACTCCCATCAGCGTCAATCGTTTATCACGGAACGACATTTCGCGGAAGCGCTGCCAAAAGCGCCCAAAACCAAACGACGCCTCCTCAATTGTCGGCTCCACCTCCACCTTGCCGGTCAACGTGTCAGCCATTCAGTTTCCTCCTATTACGCATCACGTTTCGAGCAGATCGGTCAGATGCGTTTCGATCTGGGCCACCGTCCGCTCCCAGCGCCAACGTTCGAGCGCTTGCTCCCGGGCCTGAGCCCCCAATCGAGCGGCCAGGGCGGAGTCTTCCAGCAAAAGGCGAAGCGTCTCCGCAAATTGCCGAGGCCGACGCTCTGTCAGCAATCCGGTCTCGCCGTGAGCCACCGACTCCCGCACTCCCCCCTCGGCCACAGCCACCACCGGCGTGCCACAGGCCATAGACTCCAGTGGAACCAGGCCAAAAGGCTCCAGCACCGGCGCGTAGACGGTGGCACGGGCCACGTTGTACAATCTTGCCAATTCGTCAACGCCCACCGCCCGGCGCAGCGACAACCGAACACCTCGCCGAGCGGCCAACTCCTGTAAATATGCCCTTTCCAAAGGCTCCTGATAATTGCTGACGACCACCAGTTCCGGTCGGAGAGCTTCCGGCAACCATCCCAGGCTCTCGACGATGAAATCAAAGCCTTTGTTGGGCGTGAGCGCCCCAACCGATACCACCAGGTTTTCCCGCTCCAGCCTCAACGGGCGGAAGGTCTCCAGGTCCACGCCGTGATACACGACGCTGGCGTTCACGCCATAAGTCCGATACAGGGCCTCGCGGGTGAAATAGGAATTGGTCACCACCTGGGTTGCCTTCCGAATGTTGCGCCGTTCGATCCGCCTCAGCCGTCCATCGTATGCCCGCCGGAACAAATCAACCCGATCCAGCACACTCCGCCAACCAGGGCCATTGCGATAAGGGCGGGGAATCGGCGGCTCGTACAAACGACGGAGGGGTTCGCGGCTGTGATAGAGTGCCGGCGTCTGCAAGTACCACAGAATCGATGGATTCTGCGTGAACTGGCAGGGATGGACGTAGACCACGTCGTAGTCCCCCCGGTCGATGGCTTCTGCCGCCTGGCGTGACACTCCTTCCAATCGTCTCAAGTCGGACCAGCGCACCGCGTGATTAAGCCGTCCCAATGGACTGCCAAAGGTTCGCCCAGGGTGAAATTCGATCACGTGAGTCTGGTGGACAACGCCTCGTATGTCAAAGAAATCCGTATCGGCTGAACTCAGCGTGAATAGATCCACCTGATGGCGCTCCCCCAGCCGACGAACGATCTCGAAGGAGGAATGCTTGGCTCCGCCAGAGTGTAGGTTGTGGTAGACGGCGATGTGCATTTTAGCCTTCACGAGGTTAAGCTTGCAGCACGTTTTTGTGGAATAAATCCAGGGTCAACATGCTCCAGGTAAACCAGTCTGGTTCCTCGAGCTTGCGCTCGAAATCGGCTTTGTCGAGGAAGGGCGGCCGCTCGATGGCGTGTACCATATCCTGCAAGACACCTTCTCTCATCCACTGCATCAAGTCCAAATGAAAGCCACTGCCGCGCTTGGGCAAAGACGCAATCTCTGCCAGTGACCTTTGCTCCAGCAAACGCTTCAGTATGGGTTTGATCCTGCCTTTATGATAGAATCTGATGCCGGGATCGAAAGCATAGGTCGTTTTGACGATCTTCTCGTCCAGATAGGGATGGATCAAAGCGATCCCATACGCCAGGAACAACTGGTGCCACAAAGAAGCTATGGGGTGCACAATGCTCAACAAACTCAAGGTCTGCACTTTCTCGATCAACGAAGGGCTGTTCAAATATCTGGCCTCCTCCTCTTGCCGGCAGGCGAAGGCCGACCGAATTGCATCCGCGTCAAAGCTGCGACGGACCAACTCAAAATCCGTGTACACTCCATACTCGTTACAGGGAAAGCGAGGTGAAGTCACATCATTAACGTAAGGCAAGAAGGAGACCGCTGTACGCATCAGGAAGGCTTTATGGGGATCTACTGCTCGCATCAGGGGCTCGAACAACTTTAGTCCCAAGCCGGCGGCAGGAAGTGCAACCCATCGTTGCAAATGCCACAGGATTTCCGCCTTAGATACCCCGTGCAGCGCGTCTGCGGCTGCGCCGCAAAACAGATAGGCTATGTCCTCACCCTGCTGTGAAAGGTAGCGGGCTACCGGCAGGACGCAAGGCACCGATTCCGGAGCAACAGGCTGCCCCAGGATTCGGATCGCGTCGATCAACAGGGCAGGGTATTCCTCGGGCGCGATGGGTACAAAAGTGTGCCTGGTACCCAGCCGTTGAGTGACCTGGACAGCGTACTCCACTTCTGGCAGAAAGGCGGGGGTGTCTACCGCGTAGCTGAAGGAGCGACGCTCCACGCCGGGCGCCAGATGTTCGTCAATAAGTAGCTGCATAAGCGAGGAATCGACTCCGCCAGACAGAAGTGAACCAAACCCCTTCCCCGATGGGGCCGCCTCTCTCAAGTAATGACCAACGACCTCTGCATATCGCTGGAATAGAAAAGTTGCGGCCTCATCACTCATTTGGCTGAATCGGTCCTGGCGCAGAGAATCGCGTATGTCTTTTGCATATTCCAGTTCGAGCCTGCCGGCGTGCCACGTCAGAGTAGAGCCGGCAGGAAGGCGGTGAACATTCTCGACGTAAGTTTTATGCCCCCCTACAAACCGATACAAGAAATGCATCGGCAGCACTTTGGGGTCCAATTGTGGGGTTGGGAGCAGGGCGATCAAGGCCTTCAGATTATCTGAGCAAAGAATCTCACCATCAGCGGCCCAGTAGTAGAGATCAGGCACTCCGAGAAGTGTTCTGAATAGAGAGAAACGAGGTTCTTGCAGGTGAAAGCAGCCTATCACTGCGTCACCCTCTACCTCCTCACAGTCAATAAGCTGAGGGGTTGCGACTCGTTGAGCCAGCAAATCGGCGGGGGATAGAATCTCTCCAGAGGGGGACCTGATGAACCCCAATTTCAGAGCGATGACTCCATTCGTTTTCACCAGATTCGAGGCCGGCGTTCTGAGGAAGAGATGATATTCCCCGCCAAGGGGGATGGCCAGGGCTGTTGTTTCCGCTTCACCCAGCCCGGTGTTGCCGATGAGACGCACAGGTCTTTTGGTTACGCCAAATACCGTAAAGGAGCCTATGGCCGGTATTTCCAAGAGATCATCGCTTGATCGCCGCCTGGCTTCCGTTTGCTCTATCTCAGCCATTTGTCCCTTTATTTCCCCTGTTGAAGTTCCTTATGAACTTTAAGAAATTATCCTGGGCATAGAGCTGATTTGACCGCCCCGTCGCCTCGAGCTAACCCACAGGGTGCTTCGCTTAAGCTCCAGGCTAATAGCTCAAGGACGCAAAAGCGCCCTATGTTCGCCGAGAATCACAGAGGTTTAGCCTGCTTTCCCGCACCTGCCTGCACCTGGGGTGCGGCACAGGTGCGGTGGGGCAGGTGAGCGGGCTTTCCCTTTCAGCCTGAGGATTTATTCTCAGGCAATTGCCGGCCCAGGCGTTACCCGTTTATTTCCTTAATCTTCATCAGGAACCTGTAATATGTTTGGGCGGCCTGCTCCCAGGTATGATTCTCAGCAACGTAGGTCAATGCCGCCTGCCCCACCTGCCGCCGCAGGGTCTCGTCGCCGGCCAACGCCAGCAGCCCCCGGCGAATCTCTTCAACCTCGGTCGCCCCAGGACTCACTTTTACGACGCAGTTGTCTGGAAACTCGGCCAGGGAACCTGCATCGGTGACCAGCATCGGTTTGCCGTAACTCATAATGCGCAAAGCGGTCGACGAAGTTTCACCCTCTGTTGGATAGCGGAGGTTGATGCCAATGTCGGTCACTGCCAGATATTTGGCAAATGCGTCATCGTCCACGCGCCCCGTGGCCCGAACGTGCCTGCTCAACCCCAGGCGATCTACCATACCTTGCAGGTCAAACTCGAAGACCTGCCCCACCAGCACGTAGACGGCGCGAGGGAACTCGTTCACCACTTCCACCATCGCCTGTAGCACCTGAGCAATTCGCTTGCGCTGGTTCACCACGCCGAAAGAGGCGAGAACCGGCCAGCGGTCCGCCAGGCCCAATTCCCGACGCAGCGCGGCATCGTCGAACAGGGGGGCTGGCGGCACCCCCCGCCGGACCGTCTGCACCGCCAGGTGAGGATAACGGGCCTTCAACACGCGAGCGGCGTCTCGATTGTGCACGATGACCCCCCGACTTCGTCGGATCGCCTGCCGGTTCATCAGAAGATGCGACCATCTCTTGACACCTCGGCGGAGCAGAAAAAGATCTACGCCAGCTTGCAGCGCGGTCACAGGCCCCTCGTTCAGCCACATCTGGCGCAGAAAAGCCAACCGGCGACCCTGTCTCAATGTTTGGGCCCCGATGATGCCCAACAGATTCACCTCGTGCATCACGCTAACGCCACCTTGTGCCAAAAGCAGGTCGTAGACTGAAGTGTGTCGGGGATTGTTGCGCAATTGAAAGACCATCTGGTCGTAATGACCATTGGCACGGGCCGCTGCCTGGGCATAGCTCACGATGGGGAAGGCTCCGGCGACGTCGTCGCACAACCGACTCCGGTCGGCGTCGGTCACCACCTCCACTTCGACGTGACGGGCCAGGTGAGGGAGCAATTCTCTGCCGTAAACGTTCAGACCAACCACAGGTTCAACGTAGGCGATTCGCATCCTGAAGTCTTGCCGTCCTGTTCAGTTATCGTAAAAGCGACGCAACATCATCTCGAAGGTGATGATGGGCGCAATTTTGCCGATGGTGTGAATCTCCCGGCCCGACATGTGCCGTTCGAAGATGGAGCGCAAGAAGGCCGGGTTGAAGATGCCCCGTTCCAGCGTCCGCCGGTCGAAGAGGATGCGCTCGGCCCACTCACGGGCGTCGTATCGCAGCCAGTTCTCGGGGTCCTCGTGAATCTTGCGGCTGGCACGACCGAACGTCCGCCGCCGGACTTTTTGCCACAGACCATGCGCCTCTCGAATCAGCCGCCGGTCGGTCAATAGTCTCTCGTCGGTGTCGCGGGGCACCCAGGTGACTTTGGGGATTTCGCGATTGAGAACGGCCAGGTAGAGCCGGTCGTTCAGACGGTATTCCACCGGCACCGAGTGAACGAAGTCCATCAGTTGGTAGTCCACAAAGGGATAGCGGACTTCGAGAAAAGCCCGTTGATAGACCAGATTGAGATGGCTCAGGCGGCTCCCCTGGTGAATGGCCAGGAAGTAATCTGCCTGCCGCACCCGGTCAAAACGGCTGAACTTCGACAGCTCGCGGACCAGAGATTCAAAGGCACGGTCACGCATCACCGGGTACATCTCGGGCGTGTAGAGAAGCTTCTCTTCCGCCTCGGTGATGCCGGGCCAGCAAAAACGCTGATTCAAGCAGTAAAACATCTGCCCCACAAAGGCAACGTCGTCGGGTGCATTGACAGCGTTGTGAGCATACTGCACGCCGCGCGCTCCCAGGAGTTGGTCGCCGTTGAAGCCCGTCAGATTCACGTCCATCAGGCCACGGGCCGGTTCCAGGGTGGGCGCGGCGTGGCTGTGGACAAAGGTGGTAAACCCCTCGGTGACTTCCAGGTGAAAGTCTACCAGGTCTACCAGCCATCGCCCGTCTGGTTGGGGGAAGAAGTGGTGATCACTCCCCACCCGGCGAGCGATCCTCTCGGCGTAGATGGCGTCGCGGCAACCGGGCACCCCATAGGTGATTGTGGTGACAGGAAAGTGCCGGCGGTCGATGAATCCCAGGACGGTCCGAGAATCGAGCCCCCCGCTCAAGTAGACACCCACCCGCAGGCCCCCATCGGCCCGGACGTTGACCGCCCGGCGCAAGAGGCGACCGGTTTCGGCCACCGCTTCGTCAAAATCGGCGCCGGCCGGCCACGCGGGCGTCTGGTCAAAGTCCCAATAGTGTTCCACGTGCAAAATGTCGGTGCCCGGTTCAAACTGGAGCAAGGAGCCATATGGCAGCAGGGTTATCCCCTCGAAGAAGGTTTTGTCGCCCAGCAAACGCTGAAACCGCATAAACTCGGCCAGGGCGGTCAAATTGAGCTGTTTCTCGAAGCTGGAATCTGCCAGTATCCCTTTCACTTCGGGCGCAAAGAGCAGTTTTCCGTCGTAGTGGGCATAGTATAGGGGATAAAGACCAAACCGGTCGTTGGCCAGCGTCAAACACCCACGCTCCCCATCCCAGATGGCCAGCACAAACTGACCGTCCAGCCCCCGAACGAAGTCCATCCCTTGAAGCCGATAGAGGGAGAGAATCAAGTCTGCCAGGCTCTCGCCGACGCCTGCGGCCTCCCCCACCTGGCGACGCAGGACGTCGGCGTTGTAGAGATCGCCGAAAAAGCACCCCCACAGGCTGCCCTCGAGATGGCGGGCCGGTTGCCGCTCGTGGCTGAAAAGGCCGATGTTGACCTGACCCAACCCCACGCCGGCTGCGGGATCGGCGTGACACTGAACGGCGTACCACGGACGCAGCTTCAGCCGCTCCGCCATAGCTTGCAGGAGAGTCGCCACCTCTGGCCGACGCTCCCGATCCACGATTCCAAACACACCGCTCATATCGAACTCATCCAAACAGCAGCGGATCGGCTCAGGCCGATTGTTGTGCCGCACTCACCAACAGATTCCCCGGTAGTTCTCGCCTGTCCCGTCCAACGCCTCGCCGATTCGCACCAGGTCAATCACGATGTGATCACGATCGGTTCCATCGAGAAAGCGGGCAACTGCCGGCAGCCGATTGCCCACCACCAACACCTGGGCGTGATCCAGAATCTCTTCCAGCGAGGTGGTCATCAACGACGAAATGTGTGGGATCACCTGTTCGATGTAACGTTTGTTGGCCCCCGTCAGCCGGGCCAGGGAGACGTTTTCGTCGTAAATCTTCAAATCGTAGCCTTTGCCCAGCAGCGTTTCGGTGAGATAGACCAGGGGGCTCTCGCGCAGATCGTCGGTGCCGGCTTTGAAGCTCAGTCCCAAAATGCCCACCCGCTTCTTGCCGGTCCTCAACACCATCTCCACTCCCAGGCGGGCCTGCAATTCGTTGCTGCGTGGGATGGCCTGCAACACCGGCAGGTCCAGGTCCTCCTGGCGCGCCCGGTGGAGCAGGGCTCGCAAATCTTTGGGCAGGCAAGACCCGCCAAAGGCAAAACCGGGCTTCAGGTAGGCCGGCGAGATGTTGAGCTTGGTATCCATACTGAAGATGCGCATTACCTCGTGGCTGTCTATCCCCACCTTTTTGCAGAAGTTGCCAATCTCGTTGGCAAAGGTGATCTTCAGCGCGTGAAAGGCGTTGCTCACGTATTTGACCATCTCGGCCGTGGGCAGATCGGTCCGGACGACAGGGGCATCCACCCCCTCGTAGATGGCCGCCACCTGGTCGCCGCTGCGCTCGTCCCACTGGCCGATGAGGGTGAAGGGGGGACGACGAAAATCGGCGACGGCGCTCCCCTCGCGCAGGAACTCGGGATTGGAGCAAACGCCAAAATCCACCCCTGCCCGGCAACCCGACGTCTCTTCCAAAAGGGGGATTATCTCACCGGCGATAGTGCCAGGCAGCACCGTGCTGCGGACAGCGACGACGTGATAGGCATCTCGCCCGGCCAACGCCTGACCGATCTCGCGGGCCACGTTTCGGATGTAGCGCAGGTCCAGGCTCCCGTTTTCGTTGCTGGGTGTCCCCACGCAGACGAAGGAGACGTCGGCGTCCAGGACAGCTTCGGTCGCATCAGCCGTGGCTCGCAAATTCCCGGCGGCTACCGCCTGGCGAATCAGATCGTCCACCTGGGCTTCGATGATGGGGCTCCGTCCGGCGTTAATCGTCTCCACCTTCAAGGGATTCACGTCCACGCCGACGACCCGATGCCCCTCGCCGGCCAGACAGGCCGCCGAGACGCAGCCTACGTACCCCAGACCGAAAATGGCAATACGCATCAGGACCTCCTCGTATGCAGGCTATCACCGTTCCACACTCTAACATAGGATAATAGGAACTCAATGTGAGACTAGTTAGAAAATAGTTAGAAAAGCGGTAACTGCTCAGCTTGTCATTACGAGCCGCGTTTTTTGCGGCGAAGCAATCTCAGAGATGCGAGAAGGAGATTGCTTCGTCGCTCTGCTCCTCGCAATGACAGGAAAAAAACCTCCCTGGCTGAGTAGTAACGAAAAGCGAAGGGCTGGGGACCGGGGGGCTACAGCGGAGAGAGACGCTGGCGGACAATTTGCCACATCTCGGCGGCACGCTGGGGCCAGGTGTTGCGCCGGGCGTAGGCCAGCCGACGCCCGGTCAGGGCTCCGTTTTCGGCCAGGGCTCGTTCCAGGGCGACCAGGAACTCGTCGGGGGTGTCGCCAATGTGCAGCACGTCGGCGAACCGTTCGGTGCCGGCCACGCCGGTGCTCACGATGGGTTTGCCGGAGGCCAGGTAGTCGTACAGCTTGATGGGGTCCATGCTGCGCGTGAGGGGCGTGCGCAGATGAGGCAATATGCACACGTCGAAGCCCCGGGTGAAGCCGGCCAACTCGTCGTATGCGCGCTGCCCCATCAAGTAGACGTTGGGCCGCGCCGCCAGCGCATCCACGACTGCCCGCTTGTTGGCCCACACGTTGCCGACCAGCACAAAGGACCAATCGGGCCGGGCAGCGACGACCTGCTCCAGCATGGCGTAATCTATCTTGTCGCCTATCTGCCCAATGTAGCCAACGATGGGACGCGGCAGGTCTGCCAATTCCGGCGCAATAGCACCCCCGGCGTCGTCACCGAGCACGGAGACGTCGGTGGCGTTGGGAGCGCGGTAACTGTTGGGATTCATCGTGCGGGCACGGCGAAAAAGCTCGTCGGAGACGGCAAACACCACGTCGGCCTGGCGGACGATGCGGTCATTACCCTCGACGAGCTGTTGCCGGTCGGCCACCGGGAGCCAGTCGAACTCGGCCCAGTCGTCGGTCCAATCGTAGCAGAGCAGAGCCCGTTCGGGGAAAGCATCTATGAGGTGCACCTGCAAGGGATGATACAACCAGAGCACCAGCCGCTCGCCGGGCAACCTTCGCAGTTGCCGGCGGATGAATTGGACGTAAAGCGATTGGTTGGTGCGCGGCAGCGGGCTGGAATGACGTAGCATCGGCAGGCGCGTCAGGGGGAGCACCTTGCTGGAACCGGTGTAGGTCCACACGCCCTCCGCCTCGGGCACCACGCGCCCGGTCAGCGTTTGCCAATGCTTTCGCCGGTCGGGTCCCAGGTAGCCCGGCCGGAACCGCCCCCGCACCACGTCGAGAAAGCTGTTGGGCAGGGGAGGATTCACGTACAGCACAGAAGCGACGTCGGGCTGGCGGGAAAATTCGTAGGCAAGGCGCTGTTTGCGCCGCCAGCGATTGTCCCATTCGTTGACGGAGAAGAAGAGTAGCTTGATACGTTCATTCATAAGTCAGCCGATTGAAGCACAGGCGACGCGGCAGGTGGAAGCTGATGATAGCCCAAAACCCGCACGCCGGCAGCGCCGGCCTTTTGGGCCATACGACTGGTGCGCTCTACCTCTTCCTTCGCCAGGGGAACTTCGGGTGTTTCGAACATAACGGTCCACCACTCGCCATCAAGCTGTCCCAAAAAGCCCTGGCTGTTGATGAGCCGGCACAGGTCTGGGGGCATCGTTTCGGCTATGAACCACCAGCCAGTGTGAGCAATTAACGGAGCTTTCAGATAAGTTCCCCACTTCCGTTTGAAGCGGAATACCCCATTAGCCAAATAGCCACGACTACCTCCAATATCCAGAGTACGCAAGCCCTGACGGCGAGCCCACTCTAACACAGACCAAATTATGGCGACGACCGCTCCTCGGCCCACAAGATCCGAACTTCCCTTACCCATCCCCATCACGCCGAGTTGGCACAGGTCCCCATAGACCTGGTAGATTGCACCCGCCACTAACCGTTCTTTGTGTCTGATTAGAACCAATCCGCCATTTTCAAAATCACTCCGGATCTCATAATATTTACCGACGATTGCGCGATCTTGATGCCGTTTAGCGATGTAGGGCACATACATCTCATGGTAGAAAATATCGAATTGGGCCGGGTCTTGTGTGAACTCGCAAGTGAATCCCGCCTCCCGCATCTTACGCAGGTCACGGTGCATACTCCGGTTCATCCCCGCCAAGACGGCATCCAAAGGCCGGTCAATATCTAGCACCTGTTTCACCCAGGGAGTCACAGGAAACACGTAACGAGCCCGCGGACGCCAGGGGATCAGTCGATTCAATTCGCAAACCACAAACTCACCGTCGTTGACCAATCGTCGGACCAGCGCCGGCACCTGCCACAAAAACACCCGATCCAGGTGATCCACACTGGCCGGTGAAGGAAACAACACGTGACGCAGCTCCTCCACCGAGAATTCTTCGCCAATGTAGATGACCGACCAGTCAGGCCCCTTGAGGCGTTTGACGTTTACCCGCAGCATCGTCATCGCCAGCCGCCCCAGTTGGCTGGCGACGATGAGCAACCCGATCAATCCGTCGCGCCACCAGCCCGCCTTTCTGGCCGTCAGGTTCACCGCCAGGTGATCGAGCGGGTGCACCCAACGGCGCAAGATAAACGCGCGCACCACTTTAAGATAGGACCTTTGCATAACCAACCACCTTCACCCGGCCAGACGTTGATCAAGGAACATGCGATGCCACAGTTCAAACGTCAACAGCACACCAAGCTGACGCGCAAACTCCCCCTCGCCCTGCATATGACGTTCGACCAGAGCGCGCACATATTGGGGGCGCAAATATCCTCGATCCAGAGTGCGGCGGTCCAGCAGAATACCTTCGACCCAGTCACGCAACGCGGTGCGCAGCCAGTGATTGTAATCGGCATAGGGCCGCTTTTTGGGAGGAGAGACCCACTTCAGCCCTCCCTGCTGCAACCACCAGCGCATTTGCCGGTTGGCTCTGATAGACAGATCGCGCATACAAGGGACCAGGGGCAAGCCGGCCCGCGCAAAAGGTATCTTCGCCAGGTCGGGTGCGGCCTGGATGAAGCCACGAACGTAGAGATACCCATCACACCGCAGCCCGGGAGGCACGGTCAGCATAAAGTCTACCAGGTCATTGTCGTAGAAAGGGGTACGGACAATCAACCGAGAGCGCAGTAAGTTTTGCCCCTCCAACACCCAGCGACGGTCGTTCTGCCGGATGGAATAATGCTCGCGCTTGTTGGCAGAAAGCCGGGCGCGTGATTCGGCCAACACCCGGTTAAACTCCTCAAACACAGCCCCCTTGACCCGCCCGTAGAAGTCATCGGAAAAAAGCCTGGGATGGCTGTCTTCTGAGAAGCAATTGTTGTAACGATTGAACAACATCCGGGCAAGAACGGACGGGCGGTGAATGGCCAACAAGTCGCGCTGAAGGTGGATGCCCATAATCGAATCGCCTAAGGAGCCGGTGTAGAGGACGTCAACGATCTCCGCCGTCTCGCCCAGTGTGCCCAGGACGTGCATATGCACGCAGCTTTTGAGGCCATTGGCCAATTTTACCCCTTCTTCGGCCTGCGTGCGCAGGTAATCGGGCTTCAGTTCCAGAAAATGATGCGTCGTGCCCCGTCTGGCTGCCACTTCGCGGGCGAAGCGCGCATCGTCGCAGCCGGGGATACCAAAGGTGAACGTGTGAACCGAACCACACTGTCGGCCCATCATCGCCAACACGGTGCGCGAGTCCAGGCCACCGCTCAATTGCACACCGACGGGACCATCCCCCCGCATACGACGCTCCACCGCCTGGCGCATAAGACGGATCCACCGCTCCACGTACCAGGTTTCATCGTGATCCTGATAGTCCTCGACGAATTGAAAGTCGTAATAGGAGCGGATGGACAACTGGCCCACCTGGAAGGTCAATATAGAAGCCGGCGGCAACAGCTTCACGTCGGCCAGCAGGGTTCGGTCGCCCAGGACGTGCTCGAACGAGAAAAACTCGGCCAGCGCAACCTGGTCAACCTGAGGCTCGTAAGTCGGGTCGGCGAAAAAGGCAGCGGTGTGCCCGGCAAACAACAAACGCTCTCCAGTCTGCCGGTAAAAGAGGGCTTGCAGGCCAAAGCGGTCATTCACAACCCAAAGCTTGTGGGCTCGGGCATCCCAGATGGCTGCCACAAACGCCCCATTGAGCCGGGAGGCAAACTCCTCGCCAAACTCCTCAAACAGGTGCAGGACGAACTCGGCGTCGTTGTCTACCCGAAAGCGATGACCACGAGCGATAAGCTGTTGCTTCAAGTCCTGGTAATCGTAAACCTCCCCCTCCATCGCCAGGCACAGGGTTTTATCTTCGTTCCAGATCGGCTGTGGTTCTGGATTGAGGAATCCCAGATGCACCCGGCCCAGGCCAAAACCTTCCCCCTGGTACAGGTCCACCTGGTACCAATCTTCGTGCTTGATGGCCTGCGCCATGTCGGCCAACAACCTCTCCGATTGGCTGCCGCCGGCCTTACCAACCACCCCCACCAAACCGGGCATACTCAAATCCTACTGGTAGCTACTCGGCCATCCTTGCGAAGGTTGCGAATAGCCTCGACGATGAAACGCCCACCAATGGGCAAAGACGTTGTCGGCTTGAATCCACCACGCAACCTTCGCAAGGATTCCGCTACTGAGCAGTCATATCCTCTGGGTGAAGAAAGAGAGGGTGCGCGCAACCCGGATTGGCCGTGGCCTGTGAGCATCGAGAACGTTTGCCGTAAGCGCCAGATGCTGCTCCGATGCCTGTTCCCAGGAGCGATGTTGCCTCACCCATTGATGGCCGAACGCCCCCATACGCCGCGCCAGCTCTGGATTCTGCAACAGACCGACGATCTTCCCGGCGACGACCTCTGGATTCTCCGGGTCAACCAGGTAGCCCGACCGACCATCCACCACCGCGTCCGCCGTCCCACCCGAACGGCCACCAATGACCGGCTTTCCACAGGCATTGGCCTCCAGGTAGACAATGCCAAAGCCCTCCCATTCCCCCGCTTCCGGCATCTGACGGCTGGGCATCACAAACAAGTCGGCAGCGTTGTAGAAGGCCGGCAATTCTTCGTCGGGGACGTAGCCGGCGAAAATCACGTGATCACTCACCCCACAATCTCGCGCCAACGACCGCAATTGCTCAAGGGCCGGCCCTTTGCCGCCGACGAGGTAAACCAGGTCGGGAACGTGCCGCAGAACCGATGGCAGGGCCTTTATCACCACGTCGTGCCCTTTGTGGGGCACAAGGCGACTGACGGTCAAGATGACCGGCCGGTCCTCCAACCGATAACGAACCCGAACGGCGGCCCCGGCAGCTTCGTCGGGATAAAAACGCCGGGTATCCACACCCGGCGTGATTTTGGAGATACGGGCCGCAGGCACCCCCAACGACGTCAGTTGATCGCAAGTGTAGTCACTGATGGTCACAACCCGATCCGCCTGATCAAAAACCTGCATCAACCTTTGCTGCTTTATCTCATCGGCAGAGCGAGGCGTAAGCTCTTTGCCAAAGGTGTAGACGACGTACGGCTTGCCAAGCACCTGTTTGAGCAACCAACCGCTCATACCATCAGGGACGGCCAGGCTGGTATGCACCACGTCAATCCGTTCACGCCAGCACAGATGAGCCAGAAAGGCAAACCAGCTTAGCCGGCCGCGTCGCCCCCGCAAAAACCAAAAGAGCCGCTCACGTGCCACCCGTACGATTTTCACCGGACTTTCCCGGTCGAAAGCCTGATCACCCTCTTCGTGTGGAGTCAGCACCACGAGATCGGCCGGCGAAAAGTGAGAGAAGATGTGTTGCAAATAGATCTCCCGCCCACCTATCCGGGGCAAATAAGTATAGGCAATGAGCAGTGATCTCATAGATACCCCAGGTCCTTCAAATGCTCCGACAGTTGTTCCATCTCGTCTTCGGTGTAGTCACGCTGGGGATGATAGCCATCCTCCTCTGGCAACTGAACCTCGACGGGATGTTGACGCATGAAGTCGGCAGACAGAAAATCGGTAGCTACCTGACCATCCATAACGTCGGGGATGGGAACGCCGTACAAATGCAGTAACGTGGCAGGCACGTCCATGATGGACGCTCGATGACCGTCACCGCCCAGACGCGCGAAATCGGGCCCGGCGAAGACAAACAGGCCATCGCGTTTGTGGTCGCCAAAGCGATTGAGCCGGTTGACAAAGAAGTAATATTGGGGATCGTTGTCAACGATCAAATCACAAGTCGAGTCGTAATGGTCCGCGATCAGATCGGGTGCCAGCTCCACCGCATCGCCGTGATATATTTCCTCGCGCAGGTAGATTTTGCGGAATACAGGTCCGCCAGAAAAGGGATCGCGCACCTGACTCAACCCATCAACCAACGTCCGACGCACCTGCTCATACTCAGGAGCTGCAGCCGAGTTCCGTTGTCCCCGGTGGTTCAGATTGAGGATGATCGAACCGCTGTTCGACCTGACGTAGGCTTTGGTCGCCGGGAAGTCAATGCGGTCGGTAAAACGGTAGGCAAACGCTTCTGGTGCTCTCCGGGCCAGGGCACGCCAGACCGGTTCGGCCAGGGCCGGCGGCACGAGCCAGAAGAGCACACCCAGCAGCCGTCGCAAAGCCTTCTCACCCAAACCGGTCAGCCCATAATGATCACCCAGCAATTGACTGAGCACAAAATTGATCTCGTACCTGGGAATGCGCAGCGACTTATCGCCGTGCGACAGGAACCCATGCTGGGCCAACCACTTCCCCAGCAAGAAGGCCCCTTTCAAACGACGAGAACCGTGGTCCGACATAATCATAAAGTTGGCATCCGGGAAACGCTCTACGAAACGCCCGACGTTACGGTCTACGTTCTCCAACACCTGTTCGATGTAGCCGAACTCAGAGGCAAAGTGATTGAGCCGATCCAACCCCACGTAATTGAGTGCCAACACCTGCACGTCGTAACGGTCGATGAGATCGAAGGCAATCTCCGTCTGCCGGTCTTCGTGGGCACACCAGGCCGACGTGTAAGCCTCGATTCCCTCCTCGTGCAAAAGGTTGATCGGAACGTCCACGTGATAGGGACCATATCTCGCCTCAATTTCGTCGAGGATTGCGGCCGGATAGGTGAGATTCCGCGACGACTTGGGCACGGTGATGCCCACGATCATAAACCCATCGAGCGGCTCCGGCGGATAGGGGATCGGGATGTTGACGAGGCCCACCCGCACTCCCTTGCGATTCAGATAGGTCCAAAAAGGTGTGCCACGCCGCGACACAGCACTGGCCGACTGAAACTCTCCCTCCCTGTTCACCTGCACCGACCAGTCGAAGATACCGTGCTTCCCCGGATTGAGCCCCGTGATAAACGAGGAAAAAGCAACAGGCGTGACCGGCGGCATCGTCGACTCCAGCACCCCCCGCGTCCCACTCTCGATCAGACGCGAGAGATTGGGCAAACGGCCCTGCTCCAGCAACGGGTCCAGATACTCCCAACAGCCGCTATCAATGCTCAGGATGAAGGTTTTCTTGTCAGTCATAAGTCCTCTCGTGCTGGGGGTGTTTAAAAAAACGGGTAGTGGTAGAAAAGTAAGTGATATGTCATTGCGAGGGAGTGAAACGGACGAAGCAATCCCCGTATTGCAGGCCGGAGGTTGTACCCCATTCGGGGCACAGGTCGTCGCTTCGCTCGCAATGACAGACCCTCCGTCACTTACAGTTTAACCACCACCAAAAAACGTTGGTGGCTCGCAGGAGAAGACCTGCGTGTTTGCCCCGAGTCGGGCGAACACGCAGGTTCACCTCGAGTTGGGCGAACACACAGGTTCGCCCCTACCTGGACTCGGGCAACGGCCCTTTTTCCAAATCCCAATCGTGATCCAGATAGACCACCCCTCCTCCCTGGTCAAAGCGCGACCCAACGGTGAAAACGACGGCGCTATCCACAAAATCATAGGTTCGAGGCGAAAAGTGGTCTGGCTTTATGCCGACGTTGATGTTGTATTCCCCGTTCAACAGATTCAAACTCTTGTAGTGAACCCTGGCAATGCCCGTATCACCCGGCTTAAACTCACCCTGAATGTTGAAACGCGCGGTGGTCGTGCCGTGCAAAACCTGGTACCCGCGGCGAATGCGCGAATAAAAGACGGGGTCCTTGATCGGTGCATTCACCCGAAAACGGATCTCCAGCGCCATCGGCTCGGCCGTCAGAAACGAAAGCCGCTCCTTCCCCTGGCTATCGAGCAGGGAAACGCCTACGATCTCCATCTCCCGGTCCTCGTTGCTCCTGCCATTGCCACCGGCGGCCCCTCCCTGCTCGCGCAAGACTTCGGTAGCAAAAGCCGTGTGATACCGATCGAGGGCTTCCTGGGTATCCCCCTGGAAGACAACCTCACCTTTGTGCAGCAGAATGGCCCGGTCGCAGAGCTTTTGAATCTGCTCCTTACTATGCGAAACAATGACCATGCATTTGCCGGCGTTTCTGAACTCTTTGATGCGCTGAATGCACTTATCTTTGAACATGTGATCGCCGACGGCCAACACCTCGTCAATGAGCAGGATGTCGGGGTCCACGTGGGCCGCCACCGAAAAGCCAAGACGCACGTACATCCCCGACGAGTAGCGTTTCACCGGGGTGTCAATGAACTCGGCCAATTCGGCGAACTCCACGATGCTGTCGAACTTCTCCTCTATCTCGCGCCGGCTCAGACCCAAAATCGAGGCGTTCAGATAAATATTTTCGCGGCCGGTCAGGTCTGGGTGAAAGCCGGCGCCCAGCTCGATCAGCGCCGAAACGCGGCCATTGACGGCGATGTGGCCGCTGGTTGGCCGGGTGACGCGGGAGAGCAGTTTGAGGATCGTCGTCTTGCCGGCGCCGTTGGGACCGATGATGCCCACCGTCTCTCCACGATGCGCCTCGAAGCTGACCCCTTTCAAAGCCCACAGCAAATCTTCTTTGGCCTGATGATTGCGCCGGAGTAGCGCGTTCAGAGCAGCGGGGACGGCGTCCCGCAAACTCCCACGTCCCTTCCCAATTCGATACACCTTACGCACGTTTTGAAATTCAATGGCAGCCATCACACCCTCGACGAAGCTCTAGATGATGTCGGCAAACACGGCCTCGGACCGCTTGAAGTACCAGTAGGCCACGACCAACAAAACGGCAGCCGTCAGCCCTCCCAACGCCAGATACGAGAAGGAGGGCCATTCTCCCAGCAAGATGGTGCGGCGATACGAGTCGATGACCGAAGCCATCGGGTTCAGCATATACAGGGCGCGAAACCGCTCGGGGACCATGTTTAGCGGATAGATGATCGGCGTGAGATACATCCACAATTGAAGGCCCAAAGGAATCACAAAGCGAACGTCCCGGTAAAACACGTTCATCGCCGACGCGAACAGCACGACCCCAACCGTCAGGGTGATCTGAATCAGAAGCAGCAGGGGGATGCAGATCAGGCTGGCGCTCAAAGGCACCTGGTAGAAGATCATCATCCCAACGAAGATGATCGAGGCGATGAAGAAATCCACCATGCTGGCCAACACCGCCGAGAGGGGCAAAATCTCGCGCGGGAAGTAAATCTTGGTCACCAGACTCATATTGCTGACCAGACTGCCCACCCCAAAGGTGATAGAGGAGGCAAAAAAAGTCCAGGGCAACAGGGCCGAGTAGTAGAAAATTGGATAGGGAATGCCGTCGGTCGGCACACGGACAAAACGAGAGAAAATGAGGGCAAAGATGAGGGTGGCCGATAGCGGCTGCAAAACAGCCCAGGCCGCCCCCATCAGAGATTGTTTGTAACGCACCTTGATGTCGCGGATCACCCAGTTGATGAGCAACCCACGGTGAGCAGAGAGCTCTCGTATGTTTGCCAGCATCTCAAACCTCAGACAGTTCCAGTTCTTTCAGGTCACGGCCGCCACTGTAGTCCATCGCAAACCGACGCAGGTCCTCCGGGCGGACCCACCACTGGCGACCGATCTTGGTAGCCGGGATGCGTCCCGTTTCGCACCAACGAGAGGCGGTAGCTTCTGTAACCCCCAGGTACTCGGCCACGTCCACCGACGAAAGCATAGAGTCGTCGGCCTGGGCCACCTGCCCCCCTCCCAGGGGCAGCCCGAAGCGTCCCAGCCAACTCCGGGCACCACCACTTCTGGCGACCGCTCCCCGGCGCTTACGTGGCTTAGCCCGACGATGAGTGTAAACGTAATAGCGGCGCGGCAGGTGGACTCCATTGAACACGACGCCAACCAGATTGGTCAGGCCCAACGCCGCAAAACGGTCAACCGCTTTTTGGGTGGCGCGCCGACTGCTCTGGTCGTGTCTGACAACCAGCAGCGACGCATCTACCCGGGTTGCCAGAATGGCCGAGTCGGGATGCAACAACACCGGCCCACAGTCAAAGACCACCAGTCCGGCCCGCTCCTGCAAACGTTCGATCAGCCAGGTCAGATTGGACGAGCCCAGGAGCAGGGTGGGGTCAATGGGAACCTTGCCCGCCGGCAAGACCCACAGGTTGGCGATGTCCACCGATTGCAGTGCCTTGTCCAACGTCTCGTCGAACGTCTCCTCCGAGGCCGCCAGCACGTCGGCCAGCCCCAACAGGTTGGGCAGGTCGAACAATTCGTGAATCGACGGCTTGCGCAAGTCGGCGTCAACCAAAATGGCAGGAGACCCCCCCGAAGCGGTGATGGCCGCCAGATTGGCCGCCGTGAGAGTTTTACCCGCCCCCATCTCAGGGCTGGTAATGAGCAACGTGCGAATGTTGCGATCACGCATCGAAAGGAAGATGTTCGTCCGCATGTTGCGAATGGCATCGGCCTCGGGCGACCACAAATCGGCACGGGCGATCAGTTTGTCCGACGAAGGCGGCAGTTTGCCCAGAGCCCCCAGAATCGGGACACCGACCACGGTTTGAACGCCCTTCGCGTGCCACGTCAGGGTATCGCTGGCAAATTCCAGCAGCAGCACAGCGCTCACCGACAACGCCAGACCGGCAATCGCCGCAATCAGAACGTTCTTCTTCACGTTGGGCGCAACCGGCTTGGTAGAAATGGTGGCCGGCTCGACGATGGTGAGCGTGTTGATGGACGAGTCGGAGAGGTAGCCCAACAGCCCGGTGTAGTTGGCCTGATAGTTGGATTTCAAAGCCTGGAGTTCGGACAGACGTGACTTGGCCTCGGCGATGTCGGCGGCCGAGGTCATACTCAGCATCGAGTCCTCAATCTCCTTGATCTGGCGGCTCACCTCTTCGATCTTGTCCTGCAACTCCTGGAGCTGGGAATAGATGAACTGGCGCGTGGCCTGCTGTTCTTTTGCCTCAGTCGGGCTTTGCAAAATCAGCTCCCTGGCAACCGCATCGGCCAATATCTGCGCCCGCTGGGGATGCACGTCGAGCACAGTGATCTCAAGAAGCTGAGCGTCTGGGATCACTTTGGTGTTGATCATGCCCGACAATTGACTGGGGGACATATCCAGCCCCAGCTTGTCGATCACTGCCTGCGTGATCGGTTTGCGAAGCACAAGCTGCCCATAAATCTCGGCCAGCGTTCGGCTCAGGCCCAGATCACGTAAATCGGGATTGGAACTCTGGATGCTGGTGCCGACCATCAGCGTGGTCCGCGAGGCGTAGATGCGCGGCTGCCGCTCGCTGTACACGTAGCTGGCACCAGCCGCCAGCGCCACGCTGACGACGATCAACCACCACCAGCGCTTTACCACGTCAAAATAGCGTCCTAATTCCATTGACTCGTGCCCCCAATCCTGGCCCGGCCGGCCTGTCTTGCCTGCCTGCACCTGCGCCCGCCCGTCCCGGCAGGCGAACGGAAGGCCGGGCAGACCGACCAGAGCAATAGTATGGCGAGCCTCGCTCGCTCCTACGCCCCCAATCCTAGCACATCAACATAGGAACTCAATGTGAGATTAGTTAGAAAAAAGTTAGAGGTGCCAGGTCAAGCAGAGGCAAGGCATCCCCGGCACCACGCTCCCGACGTAGCTGTTCAGGTGACAGGCACTTTTGTAAATGCCTGTCACCTACATGGTCTCTCTGGAATGCCTCGCCTCTATTTCTTCGCCTCTATCTATTCAACCAGCGTCGGATCGCGGGGTGGATCGGTGTATTTGATCCACACCGGGTCCCAGTCGTTGAACGCGGTGTGGCTGAGACTGTACAGCCCGCTGCCGTCGATGTTTACCTGTGCCTGCGCCCCAGGTACAGGCATCACCCAAATCTGTTTGTTTCCGGTGCGGTTGGACCAGAACACGATCTGTGAGCCGTCAGGCGAGAAAGAAGGGTGTTTGTCCCACCAACCATACGTATCGCTCGTCAATTGAAGGGCACCGCTGCCATCGCGATTGATGATCCAAATCTCGTCGTTGCCGCTGTCGTTGGAGACGAAGGCGATTTGGTCGGCGGTGGGCGACCAGGCCGGCTCATAGGCGATGCCCGCACCAAAGTGGGTGATTTGTTTCTCCACTTTATAATAGAAATCGTAGAAGAAAAGGGTAGGAACTCTCAGTTGAATGGGCACGACGTTGCCGAAGCGATCCTCCGTGCCCGTATCAATGATCGCATCCTTCACGAACACCCGGTATCGCTGGTCGGCAGAGTAGGCATCGCGCGCCACCGCCAGGTCGTAGTGGACCCGGTCGGTCAGGATGGCCAGGTTGCTGCCGTCTGGGTCCATCACGTACACCAACGGCTCGTCGCCCCCGGCCCGGTCCGAGAGAAAGGCGATCTTACCCACCAGCACCGACGGGATGGGGCCGGGTGTGGCCGTGGGAGTCGGCGTGGGTGCCGGGGTCGGGATCTCGCCGTCGAGCAGCACGAAGACCGGCGTCGGCGTGGCCGTCCACACGTTGATGGGCGTGGGGGTGGGCGTGCCAAAGGCGATAGCCTCGGCGGTGGCGACCGCGTCTCGATACACCGCCGTCGCCGTGTTGGCCGGCGTGGGACGCGGCGTGACGACGATGGGTGTCACCCAGTTCTCCGGCACCGGGGTGTAGGTCCCCGTCGCCGTTGCCACCTGGGTGGCCGTGGCCGCCATCGCCGCCAGAGTGAAGATGTTCTCCGGCGTCGGCGTGCTGGTGACGACGAAGTAGGTGGCCGTCGGCGTTGGCGTGTAGCCGGCGGCCAGTATCTCCGCCTCGGCCGTTTGGGTGACGTTGGGGATGGGCGTGGGCAACAACACACCCAGCCGCAGGATGGGGCCCCGTCCCAATGTGCCCGCCCCGTACCCGGTGTCCCAGGCAAAAAGGTTGTCCGGGCCGCCGGCCGGGCCATCGATCCGGAACGAAACGCTCCCCACCGCCAGCCGCTTTTCGAGCAGCGACCGCTGCTCGGCGCTGAATTCAAAAACGTTGACGCGCGTCCGTCCCAGGTCGGCGGGCGTCAACGCGGGGGGGATGACCGCGTCTACCGGCGCGTTGCTGATGACTTCGTAGGTGTGCGAAGCCCACTGATCCTCCATGGCATCGCTCAACAGCGAGAGAGTCCACGTCCCGTCGCTCCCCAGGCCGGCGTCCTGCAAGCCGGTCAGCTCGATCCGCGCCGAATAAATCAGGGCGTCGGCCGGGAGGAAGGAGAGATCGAATTGCACAGCGCCCAGGTAGTGCCGACCGTCGCTCCAGCCGGCGAACAGGTTACTGCCGCCGAAATGGTTGCCGCTTTCGCCCGAACGAACCCAGCCCACGGCGTTGACGCGCGGCGAGATGGCGTACACAATCCCTCCGGCCGCCGAGACAGGGGCGACGGTGGGGCTGATCAGTGGCCGGGGGCTCTCCGTCGGCGACGCTGCGGGTTTGGGGGTGATCACCGGCAACGGCAACGGCGTGAAGGTGGCGGTCGGGGTGTCTTCGATCAACACCTGCGGTGTGGCCGGCGCCGGCGAAGTGGAGGCGATGTAGGCCAACACACCCAAAAGGGCCATCCCCACCAGCAAAACCACGGTGGCGACGATAGTTCGGGTGCCAAACCGTTCACGTAATTGCCACATAAGTCTTTATCCTCGAACAAACGACAGCGTCTGCAACCCGATGTCCACGGCGCTCTTGAAGCCCGCCCAGGAATTCAACCCCTTGAGCATCGTCCAAATGGGGCCAGGTCGCAGCGACCATTCGCGGGTGGCTCGCCGCTGCCAGTATTCCAGTTGTTCGGCGGTGAGTCCACTTTGGCCGTAGTCCAGCACGGTGGAGCGATCCATATCCACTTCTTCCCAGGTGGTGCCCGGTCGGAACCAGCCGTTTTCGATCACGTCGAAGAAGAAAGGCGTGCCGGGATAGGGGGCAGCGATGTGGAAGAGGGCCAGGTCCAGCGGCAGCTTTTTGGCGAAGTCGATGGTTTGCCGGATCGTCTCCTCTGTCTCGCCGGGCAGCCCGATGATAAAATAGCCCCAATTGCCGATGCCGGCCTGTTTCGACCAGCGCAGCGCCTGTTCCACCTTGTCGGGATAGGCCCCCTTGCGCGCCCGACGCAAAATTTCCTCCGACGCCGACTCGATGCCCCAGGAGATCATCCAGCAACCTGCCTTGCCCATCAAAGCCAGCATCTCCTCGTCCACGTAGTCCACCCGACTGTTGCACGTCCAGCGGACCTTGAGCCCCTGTTCGATGATCAGTTCGCACAGGCCCACCACCTGGTCCCGGCTGACGGTGAACAGGTCGGCGTACATGTGGATGTTGTGAATCCCCAGGTCGTGGAGCAGCCACAACTCTTCTACGATGTTCTCCGGCGAGCGGGCGCGCACCGAGTATTGATAGCTGACGTGTTTGATGCAATATTTGCAACCGGCGGTGCAACCCCGGCTGGTGACGATGAAAGTGTAAGGCCCTTTGATCATGGGAACACGATAGCGGTCCAATGGGAGCAGGTGATGCAGCGGCATGGGCAAATCGTCCAGGTTGGCGATGAACGGCCGGTCGGTGTTGACCACGATTTCGCCATTCCGCCGCCAGCCCAGTCCCTTGATGGCCGACAGGAGATGATCGGGGATTGAGGGATCATCCAGAGACCAGGCAGGTCGCCACGTGGGGTCAGAGTCGGCCAGCAATCTGTAGACGTGTCCCTCCTGGTCGGCGATGCGGCCATCCGCCCGCCGCAAACGGCCGCCGCTCACCTGCCACCGCCCCTCGATCACCTCCAGCGTGTCTATCAACTCGCGCAGAGTCATCTCTGGCTCACCCCGCAACACAAAGTCCAGCGCCGGGAAACGTTCCAGCGTTTCGTGCACCATGGGCGTGACGTGAGTGCCGAAGGCCATCGTCTTCGCTCCCAGACTGCGGGCCAGGAAGACGCCGTACATGTCGTTGGTCAACGTCGGTGCGGTCACCTGGGTCAGATAATACCGGGGTTGCTTCTCTCGCAGCAGTTGTTCAAACTCAGGCCAGGTCATGCGGGTGGCGATAGCGTCCACCACCTCGACACTGTAATCCGGGTGCAGCATAGCCGCCAGTTGAGCCAACGACACCTGCGGCCAGATCATATTCTCGCGCGAGCGCCGGCCTACCCGGTGCTGGCTGCGAATCCAGACCCCGCCATCGGGCGACGGCGGGTTGACCAACATCACGTCCACGGCTCCTTCGGGCCGTGGACGGGGGAGCTTCGCCAGCACCGGTCCCACCTCGGGATAGGTGGGCTCGCGCACCGACTTCAGCTTCCGCGTTCCAAGATTGTGCCACACACCCTTTTCGTCCACGTACTACCCGCTCCTTACCCACCATTCTCTCATTCTCTGGACGAAGGACCAATGACCAACGACGAATCTTCGTCCTCCGTCCTTCGTCCCTTTTTAGACTCACCGCACCTGCGCTGCCAACCCTTCCACTGCCGCGCCGGCCGGCGCGGCCGGGGCCGACACAACACCCTCCTGCTGTGTCCCCAGATCGTCGTGGACGCGAATTTCGCGCTCGCTGAGCTGGGCCAGCACTTTCACCAACAGCCAGGAAGTCATCAACTGAACGCCGCTCAACACCAGCACCGAGCTGACGGCCGGCGCGAACCAGGGAGGCACCACCCCCGACGAGTTCAACTGCAACAGCACTGCCAGCACGTAGACGACGACTCCGCCCGCCGCCGCAGCCAACCCCATCCAGCCAAAGTGATTTTCCAGCGGGGTGCGGAAAAGCGGGCGACCGAATAGCCCCTGTCGCACCTGACGCTTGTGGAAGAGCGACACCAAATAGTTGAACGTCGCCCCGACCGAAAACAGGTTGATGCCCACCGCAGCCAGCACAAAGGCGGCAAAAAACCGCGAAAAGGGCCAGTCGGACGCATTTTCGCCGACGCCAACCAGCCCGGCGAAGAGGGCCACCAGGATGGCAACCAACACCAGCCCGGCCCCCACCCCGCCGAGGAGTCGGACCGGGTTGTAGGTCATCGCCGTGGTGACAATGGAACTGAGGAACCGAAATCCATCCCGCACCACGCTCAGTTTCGACCGCCCCACCCGCTCGGCGTAGGGGATGGGCACCTCCACGGTGCGCAGGTTTTCGTGAACGGCGCGCGTGCTCATCACCGGCGTAAAGTTCAGGCCATCGGGCAGGGGGTAAAGGAGCAACAACGCATCGCGCCGGAGCACCCGCTGTCCGCTGGCGCTGTCGCTGACCCGTTGATTGCCAATGACCGATACCAACGTGGCAAAAACCATGTTGCCCAAACGGCGGACCAACGGCATGTCGCTTTCGGCACCGGCCATCCGCGAGCCGATGACCAAGTCAGCCCTGTCCTCCAGGATGGGCTGGCAAAGCTGCGGAAAATATTCGGGCGGGTAGGTGCCATCCGCGTCGAGAAAGGCCAGCAAGTCGCCCCGCGCCGCACGAAAGCCGGTTTTGATGGCCGCACCATACCCCCGGTTGACCGGATGTTGCACCAACACCACTTCCGGGTAGCTGGCGACAATTTCGGCCGTCCGGTCGCGCGAGCCATCGTCCACCACAACCAATTCCAGGTCCGAGACGCCAACCTCGGCCAGCGGCTCTCTGACGGCCAGCACCCGCTCGATAATGTCGGCGATACCGTCCTCTTCGTTCAGCGCCGGAATTACTACCGATAATGTGTTCACTGGTCTGACCTCCCGTAAACGAACAACGAGTAATGATAGTACTTACGCAGTTCAGGTTTGTAGTGACGACTTCTCTGGCCTGCCGCCAGGACAGGCAGTCGTTAGTTGCGCACATTATCCGACCAAAAACGACTGACACTTGCACCGCACTGCGGCGCAGTGCAGGTGAGTCATTACTACGGACCCTATTTCTGTGCCCAACTGCGCAAGTACTGTTAACAAGAGGAGCAAGGCATCCTCGGATGCCGCTCGCACGTAGGCGTGCTCACTCCTCGGTTGTTAGTTGAAAGGTATTGCACCTTGCCTGCTACCTGTTGTCTATCAGGCACGAAACTGCTCCAGCGTCCCAAAAAACACCTCTGACGTTTGACGATGATTGCTTTCCATTGTACGTCGGTCCTTGATGGGCCTGGCCGGAGCGCCGACGGCGATGCTGTAGGGGGGGACGTCGTCGGCGACGACCGCCCCAGCACCGATCACACTGCCACGCCCGACGGTCACGCCGTCGAGCACGACAGCGCCGGCGCCGATCCACACGTCGTCTTCGATCAGGATTCCCTGGGCGGTGATGCCTTGTTCCCGGATAGGGCGGGTGGGATCGTCGTAAACGTGGTTCACTGCCACGATTTGCACCATCGGCCCGGTGTACACGTCGTCGCCGATGTGCACCCCTCCCTGCCCGCGCACCACGTTGAATTCGCCGATGAAACAGTTCTTGCCGATGCTGATTCCGGCCTGGGGCAGGTCCCGGAAATTGAAAACGTGCAACATCGTATGGTGCATCACAAACGTGCCGTCGCCGATGGTGATGCCGTCCGGCAGCGCGTGCAGATAAACTCCGTGATCCAGATACACCCCCCTGCCCAGACGGACGTTGCTTGCATAGGCGATGCGCACGCCAGATTCGATGGCCGGCGCGCCGTCGAGCTTCATGATCAGCCGATAGGCCAAAGCTCGCAGTCCAATCCCGGCGACCGTGGGCACCCAGCCAAAAGCCCCCAACACCAATTGCTCCAGGATGTAAATGGGCAAGCTCGAAGCCTGCCCGGTCAGGTAATAGCGGAGTTGCTTGATCATAGGCTAACGATACCCGGCGGTGGCCCGGTCGGAGACCGGTCACCGCAGAGAGTGGGTCAGGTGCGTGAGATAATCGTCACTCCTACCACGACGATGCCGACTCCGACCCAGCGCAGAGAAGGCACCTGTTCCCCCAGAATCAGCCAGGCGAAGAGGGGCACCAATATGAAATTCAAGGCCAACAGCGGATAGGCCAGGCTAACGTCCAGGCGAGACAAGACCACCAACCAGACGATGGAACTCACACCATAGCAGCCAAATCCCAGCAACACAACGGGTGTGGTAAAGACTTGCGCCACCGTTTGTGCCAAAGCGGGCAGGCCAGATAGCTCCAGCGTTCCCAGGCGATCCATGCCCATCTTCAGCAAAATCTGCCCGCTCACCCCCAGCAGGCTGGACGTTAAAACGAGCAACAGTGAAAGTATCATGGTGTTCGGCTTCCCAACCTCAGAAGCTGCTCGCAACCGATAGTGGCCGGCTACGCCGTCTGACATAAGTCGGGCTCCACAAATCCAGTTTGTCGGCAACGTGCAATTCGGCCTTGAGGATGTGAGTGGTGGCTCCCATCAAATTGCGGGTGATGGTGAACTGGTCCACCGAGCGAAAGGTGGGCAAAAGCTGTTGCAAGCCCCGGCCGGTCAGCACCAGGAACGTCTGGCAGCCGACCCGCCGGCCGGCCACCAGGTCGGTGGCAGCGTCCCCCACCAGATAGGACTGAGCCAGGTCTATCCCCATCTCGTCGGCTACCTGCAACAGCATCCCCGGCTCCGGTTTGCGGCAGCCACACCGGTCTTCCGGTCGGTGCGGGCAATACATCACCCGGTCAATGCGTCCACCGTGGGCTTCCACCTCGGCCACCATCCGCCAGTGGATGTCATCCACCACACTGGCCGGAACCATTCCCCGCCCGATGATGGCCTGATTGGTGATCACGATGATGGGCAAGCCCAATCGGCTCAGAGCCGCCAGACTGTTCTTGGCCCCGGGCAGAAATCGAAACTCGCCCCAGCTCTTCACGTGGTCGGACCGGTTTTCGCAGATCACGCCATCCCGATCGAGGAATATGGCACGCATTCCAGTCATCTCCTCACAAAAGCCAACATAATTAGTCCGAAATTTTACACTGCGAGTGTAACAGCACTTAATGATAAAGCCGTGAGAATATACTTAGAAAAAAGTTAGAATCGACACTTTCACAACGCTCCGTTTTTGTGGTATTATTTCACTGCATTCCAATACGAGTAAAGGAGAAAGTGGCGATGAAAGCTCTACTCGAGAAACTACACGTCAAAGAGGTCAATCCCGGCGCCTGCACCGGACCCGACGGCTGGCTTGAAGACCCCAACGGCACAGAGCTCGTTTCGTACAACCCGACGACCGGCGAGCCGATTGCCAGCGTCGTCCAGGCCACCGAGGCCACCTACGAAGCTGTGGTACGCAAGGCCACCGAAGCTTTTCAAACCTGGCAAACCGTCCCCGCCCCGAAGCGCGGCCTGATGATCCGCGACCTGGCCGACGCCCTACGCGAGTTCAAAGAACCGCTGGGCGAACTGGTGACGTTGGAGATGGGGAAGATCAAAGCCGAAGGGATGGGCGAAGTGCAGGAGATGATCGACATCTGCGATTTTGCCGTGGGCCTGTCGCGCCAGTTGTATGGTCTGACGATGCACTCCGAGCGACCGGCCCACCGCATGTACGAACAATGGCATCCCCTCGGCGCCATCGGCATCATCACCTCTTTCAACTTCCCCGTCGCCGTCTGGTCGTGGAACGCCGCCATTGCCGCCGTCTGCGGCGACACGATGGTGTGGAAGCCTTCGTCCACCACCCCGCTGACGGCCATTGCTGTCCAGCACATCACCAACCAGGTGACGAGAGACCACGGACTGGATGGCGTGTTCAACCTCGTCATCGGCACCGGCCGGGAGGTGGGCGAGCGGCTGCTCAACGACCGGCGACTCCCGCTCATCAGCTTCACCGGGTCGGTGAAGGTGGGCCGTCACGTGGCGGAAACCGTCGCCCGCCGGCTGGGACGCACCATCCTGGAACTGGGCGGCAACAACGGGATCATCGTGACCGAAGATGCCAACCTCGATCTGGCGGTGCGGGCCATCCTGTTCGGCGCAGTCGGCACCGCCGGGCAACGGTGCACCACCACCCGGCGCATCATTATGCACAAAGACATCGCCGACGAACTCACCGACCGGCTGGTGAAAGCCTATCAACAGGTGACTATTGGGGATCCATTGGAAGAAGGGATACTGATGGGGCCGCTGGTGGACGAAGCAGCCGTCGAAAATATGATGGCCGCCCTGGAGACGGCCAAAGCTCAGGGGGGTGAGATTATCTTCGGCGGGAGACGCCTGCCAGAGAAAGGTGCATGCTTCGTCGAGCCGACAATTGTCAGGATGCCGGAGCAAATGGCCATCGTTTGCGAGGAAACCTTCGCCCCGATCCTGTATCTGATGGAATACGAAACGCTGGACGAAGCCATTGCCATTCACAACGGCGTGCCCCAGGGACTCTCCAGCGCCATCTTCACCACCAACCTGCTGAAGGCCGAGAGATTTCTGGCCTGCACCGGCTCCGACTGTGGCATCGCCAACGTCAACATCGGGACCAGTGGCGCAGAAATCGGGGGCGCGTTCGGCGGCGAGAAGGAGACAGGCGGCGGCCGTGAGTCTGGCTCCGACGCGTGGAAAGGTTATATGCGCCGCCAGACGACGACCATCAACTGGTCAAGCGAGCTGCCGCTGGCTCAAGGCATTCAATTCGGCTAACGGGTGTTGGTTAAACTGTAAGTGACGGGGGGATGCCATTGCGAGCGAAGCGACGACCTGTGCCCCGAATGGGGTACAACCTCCGGCCTGCAATACGGGGATTGCTTCGTCCGTTTCACTCCCTCGCAATGACATATCACTTACTTTTCTACCACTACCGGCTAATGTTCAACCAGCGCCAACCGCCACGCTTTGGGGCGACACAAATGGAATCTTGGAGGGAGTGAGCGCGTACTCCTGCGCCAGTTCATCCCGAATGACGGCGCAAATGCAGTGTTCCAGGATGAGGTGGACGTCTTCCTGCTGCTCGATGCGCGGACTGGGGACCTGGATGCACACGTCCACCATTTCCTTCAGTCGCCCCCCGTGATCGCCGGTAAAGGCCACGGTGGTTGCCCCGTGATGGCGAGCGACCGCCATAGCATTGAGAACGTTGAGCGACTCCCCGCTGCAACTGATGCCGATGACCACGTCCCCTGGTTCAACCAGGGGACTGAGTTGAGCGGCAAAGATGTTGTCGTAGGCCGTATCATTGGCCCAGGCCGTCATCAACGATACATTGTCGGTGAGAGCAATCACTCGAAAGCGCGGCGCGCCGGGGACCATCGTGTTTTTGACCAGGTCGCATGCAAAGTGTGACGCCGTGGACGCGCTACCACCATTGCCGAAGATAAAAACTTTGTTGCCCCGCCGGGCACTTTCCAGGAGCACGGCGACCACGTGGTCGATTTGCTCCGTCGGCAATTTCGTCACCGTCTCTTGCAATTGCGCCAAATAGGTTTTCACGCGCTGTACACCAGCTCTCATCTCGTCTCCCTCCCAAAGGGGCACGCGGCCGTGTGCCCCTTCGTCGTTATCTGACCTGCGCCACCTGAAGCGGGTTGCGAAAAGAGGGGGCCGTCACCCAAAGGGATTCGCCGGTACGCATAATCTGCGCGCCCTGGGTATCAAAAGCGAACCCCATCCGGCGCAGACCGATCTCCTCCAGGGCTTCCGTCACCGCGTCTTGATACACCTCGTCGCAGTAAAGCATAAGAAATCCCCCGCCACCAGCGCCGGTGATCTTCCCTCCCTGGGCCCCTTTCGACCGGGCCAGCTCGTACACCTGGTCAATGGTGCTGTTCGAGATGTTCGGCGCCAGAGAACGCTTTTGGACCCACGAACGATGCATCAACTCACCGAAGGCGTCCAGGTCTCCCGCTTCCAACGCCTGCCGGATGGCCAGTCCCAACTCTTTGATGGCCAGCAGCCGTTCGATGACGCGGCTGTCGCCTTCCTCACCTTTTTGCTTCTGGTAGCGGAGAATATTCGACGATTGGCGCGAGCTGCCGGTGAAGAAGAGCATCAGCCGGCGCTCCAGCGTTTGGCGCGTTGCCTCCGACACCCGGAGCGGCTCTACCGTCACGCCGTCGGCGGTGAAGGTGATGCAATTGAGTCCACCAAACGCCGCCGCATATTGATCTTGCTTGCCGACCGGCATGCCCATCTTCTCGATTTCGATGTAACACGCCTTTTCGGCCACCTCGGCCGAGCTCAACGTCATCCCCTGCCAGGCAGCCAGACCGTTGATGAGACAAACTGCCACGCTGCCCGACGATCCCAGGCCGGTGCCCGGTGGAATCTGGGAGGCCAAAAAAACGTCCAGTCCCCGGTGCAGGTCAAACTCTTGCACGACGGCGCGGGGCAAAGCCAGGTCCCCATCCCAGATCAGGTTATCGAGTGGCTGACGCCAAAAGGTGTGGTAGTCGGCGGAGACGATCTGCACCACGTCGTGCCCGCCGGGGGTGAGAATGGCGTACACGTGATGATTGATGGTGGTGCTGACCACCATGCCACCATACCGCTCGTAGAACGAAGGTAGGTCGGTGCCACCGCCGCCAAAACTGATGCGTACCGGCGCGCGGGAGATGAGCATCTGCTTGTTGGTCACAACGCGACTCCTGCTGAGACAATGTGGTTGGCTTCTTCGTACTTCTCCGGCAGGCCAATGTCAATCAAAACGTCTTCGATGACGTAGCCGGCCACCCGGACACCTTCCGCCAACATATCGGGGAAGACGTCGCGGCCAAAGTCCCACGTCTGCCCCGCCGGAATCCTGTCCAGCACTTCCGGTTCCAGCACGTAAATGCCGGCGTTGGCCAGGTTAGAGAAGACTTGGTCACGCGGGGGCTTTTCCACGAAGCGAAGGATGGTCTGCGAAGCATCCAATTGGACAATGCCGCGATTCCACGGGTCGGGCACGCGATAGAGCCCCATCGTCGCCAGAACGCCGGAACGCCGGTGCAGCGCGATCATCGGACGCAGGTCGGCCTGGGTAAACACGTCGCCGTAGTATACGACGAAAGTGTCGTCGAAGAACGACTCCAGTCGTTTCACGCCGCCCGCCGAGCCCAACAGCCGCTCTTCCACCGAGTAGCGCAGGCTGACCCCCCAGCGACGACCGTCACCAAAATAGTCCATCACGGTCCCCGGCAGGTG
>JAJRXB010000231.1 GCA_024276515.1 Chloroflexota bacterium | reverse complement strand
GCTCCCAACCGGGCCGCCGACCGGCCCGCGCCGTGGTCCACCGAATACAGGCTACGAGTTACCCCCGGCCGAGCCACACACAAATAGGAATGGGTGCGGTCGGTGCCGGGCAGCAAAAGTGGCTGTCCGGTCTCGGCGAAGGGACCGCCCGCCAGATGTGGGTGACCAGGGGGCAAAGCTCGACTGGCGTTGTGGCGATGCACCCAAAACCTCTCGCCATCTATCTCTTCTGGCCGGATTCCGTTGTGAGCCACGTCGTAGAGCAGGGTCGGCGCGGCGACCGCGTCTCCCCACACGGCCCGCAGGCCATCGCGCAGCGTGGCCAGCACGGCAATCCGATTGGCAAAGGCGTAGTTGGTCGCCGCTGCCAGCGCCCGCAGACACCGTTCGGCCTCAGGCGCACCGGCAGGGATGGGCGTGAGCGAGCGGGGCAGGAAATAATAATAGCCGCGCCGATAAAAGTCCCCGGCCGAGCGCGCCCGCGACGTGTGAAACGCCATTTTATAGCGCCATTCCAACAGACGACCCCGCCGGGTGTTCTTGCGCCGGTGGGCATACAGACGCCCCAAATAAGCCCCCAGACGCCCGGAGTCGGCGTGGTACATGGCGACCACCTGACCCTGTTGCAAGCCCCAACGCATGGCGACCGCCCGGTCGAGCAAGTCCTCGACCACCTGCAACTCGAAGAAGTGGTTGCCCCGCCCTACCATACCGAATTCTCGCGCCGCCAGCGGCAGGAAGTCCGGCGGGATCGTCGCCAGCACCTCACCAGCCCCGGCCTCCGGCGCGACCCAGGCCAGGGCGTCTCCACGCCCATCTACGGCCTCCAGGAGAGCCGGGTCCAGCTCAAAACGTTTCACCGCTGCCGCTGCGCCGCGCAACAGCACGGTTTCTATATCGTCGTCTGCCGAAAGGGGCGATTCATCTCGCTTCGGCGCCAGCCGTCGGGCCAGGTGGCCGAAGAACCGGTCGAGACGGCGGTTGTCCAGGTCTTCTTCCCCCAGGGAGGTGAGGGCCAACGCCATGCCGCAGCCAGGGGACGGACTGGACAATCCCAGCACGATGGTCTCGCGGGTGGCGACGGCTGTGCTGGAAGGCGATTCTAGCTGCGGTTTGACGTGCAGGTCGGGCAGGGCCACCACTTCGGTCACGTCATCCAACCCCGCCACGCGGACCAGCCCGGCGATTTCCTCTGCCGTTGGCAGCAGACGGTGGCTGGCAAACAGGCGCACAGGCACGCGCATCTCTCCCTGCGCCGGGATGACCCGGTCCACGGGGGAGCGCGAGGGCATTCTTTCTCCAAGATCGGGGAGATACGTCTGCCTAATTGTCACGGTCATCTTCCGACGCTTTCAAGTTTGCCAGTAACGCCTGGTTCATCCGATGGGAAGCCTGGGTTAAATCGCCCCCTTCCTCCAGCCAGAGTTCATAACAGCTCATTTGCGAGACCAGCGCTTCGAGGGCCGTCCGGTGATGCTGGGTTCGGCCCGGCCTGGGTGCGGCCAGGTCGAGCGCAGCGGCAAATTGCGCGTAAGCGGTGACCTCTTTGGCCAGTTGGTCAAAAGCCAGCAGGCGATCCAGGGCCACGCTGGTTGAGATCGGCCGGCAACCGGTCTGGTCGGCCAGACCCAGGAAAAAGAGCGCCTGGGGC
>JAJRXB010000012.1 GCA_024276515.1 Chloroflexota bacterium | reverse complement strand
GTGCGGCATCTGGTGCCAAAGAGCACCATCGTCGTCGCCCGCGTGCTCGATGACCGGGGCAAGGGCTGGTCCACGACGCTCATCCAGGCGATCCTCTGGGCACTGCGCCACCGAAAGAACAAGACGACGATCGACGGCCGGCGGTTGATCCACGATAAGCTCATCTTCAACATGAGCATGGGATTGCCTCGCACCCAGGCTGAGGAAGCCGAGGCCGTTTGTCTGTTGCACACCCTGGATGCGGCAGCGCGGGCGGCCACGCTGACCGTGGCTGCCGCCGGCAACGACTCGCGGCGCAGGCCCGAAAACCCGGTGGAGCCGGCCGCCTTCGGCTTCTTCGCCGACACGCGGGCGACGGCGAAGCAGGTGATCGCCGTGGCCGGCACCGATCACCTCACCGAGTATGCCTTTTTCTCCAACGAAGGCCACCTCGCCGCGCCTTGCCGTTACATCGTGGGCGACACCGGTCCCAACAGCAAGATTCGGCAGACCTATGGTTTCTCCACCGTGCGCTGGTCGGGCACTTCCTTCGCCACCCCCCAGGTGACGGGGTTGGCGGCCATCCTGTGGAGCGTGGAGCGGGTCTCTTTCTGGGAGATCAAGCAGCACATCTGGCGAACGTCCCGCCCGCCCCGCCGCTGGAACGGCGTGCGAGAGATTGATTATCTGCGCGCCTTTCGCGCCGTTTGAGAAGGTTGGTAGTCTCCCTCTTGCGTGTTGACGGCGAGAGGAGGCAAAGCCCCCACCCACCCCCGCCTGCACCCCCTCCCTCTCCCAATTTGGGAGAGGGAGAGGGCAAGCCCTCGCACCCCCAAACATCATCAACGCTTAACGGGGAGACTACCAGAAAGTTGGGATGAGTAGTTGCGGGTGAAGCACTTCAACCAAAAGAGGGGGAGCATCCGAAGATGCTCCCCCTCTTTCACAGAGCCACGTTGGGAGAATCAAAATCCATAGATGTCGGAGAATTTGGTTTTGATGTAAGCGACGTAGTTGGTCGCCGTCAGCTCGTTTCCGGTGACGCGCTTCACCAGTTCGGCCGGCGTGTATTTTCGGCCGTGCCGGTGAATGTTTTCGCGCAGCCAGCTCAGCAGCTCGTCGAATTTGCCGGCTGCGATCTGATCGGGCAGTGAGGGGATGTCGGTTTTGGCCTTGTCGAAGAATTGAACCGAGATGAGGTTGCCCAGCGAGTAGGTGGGGAAATAGCCCATCATCCCCCCCGACCAGTGAACGTCTTGCAGCACACCCAGGGCGTCGTTGGGTGGCGCTATGCCCAGGTTCGCCTCCATCCCGGCGTTCCACGCTTCGGGCAGGTCGGCGATTTTGACCTTGCCCTCCAGCATCTCGTTTTCCAGTTCGAATCTGAGCATGATGTGCAGGTTGTAGGTCACTTCGTCGGCCTCGACGCGGATGAGCGAAGGCTCCACCCGGTTGATGGCCCGGTAGAAGGTTTCGACGTCCACGCCGGCCAGTTGGCCGGGGAAGACCGCTTGCAGGCGGGGGAAGTAATGAGACCAGAACTCCCGGCTGCGCCCCACCAGGTTTTCCCACAATCGGGATTGCGACTCGTGAATTCCGAGGGAAGCGCCGTCGTCCAGGGAGGTCCGCTCCAGGCTGGGGCTGATTCCCTGCTCGTAGAGACCGTGTCCGCACTCGTGGAGGGTGCCAAACAGGGCGGTGGGCAGGTAATTGGGGTCTACGCGGGTCGTCAGCCGCACGTCGCCGATGGAAAAAGAAGTGGTAAAGGGGTGAACCGATTTATCTTGCCGGCCTCGTGTGAAATCGAACCCAAAATCTTTGATGACTTCTACCCCAAAGTCCCACTGCTTTTGCTCCTCGTAGGTCTGGCGCAGGATCGAGTCGTCCACGCTGTTGGCTCGCTCGGAGATGGCCTTGACCAGCGGGACCAGCTCGGCTTTCAGGTCGTCGAAGATGGCGGCGACGTGGGCCGTCTTCATCTCTGGCTCAAATTGATCGAGCAGGGGGTCGTAGATGCGGTCTTCGTAGCCCAGCGCCTCGGCCAGCCGCACGTTGAGTTCGACGATCTTCTCCAGGTGCGGCTGAAATTGAGAGAAATCTGACTGCTCTCTCGCTTTGGCCCAGGCCTCGTGGGCCAGGGTAGTGACGCGGGCGAACTCGGCCACCAGCTCGCTGGGGACTTTGCGCGCCTTCTCGTAGTCGCGGGCGACGACGCGCACCAGGCTGGCTTCGTCAGAATCGTAGTCCCATCCGGTTTCGTCGTTGTTGAGGGCTTCGAGAAGCTCCCCAATTTCGTCGGCGATGAACCAGTTGTGGGCCGTTTTTTGCAGTGTGGCCAGTTGCTCGGCGCGGGCGGCTGCGCCGCCGGGGGGCATGTAGGTTTGCTGGTCCCAGCTCAATACCGCCGCTGCCTTGTTCAGATCCCGAATCTCGCCCAGGCGGGTCTTCAGTTCTTGCAGTTTTTCTTCCATAGGATTTGATCTCCAGTCTCCATCGAATGTTGCTGGCTCTGAGGTCTTCCGTCATTCGTCCAATTTCAGCACCGACATAAACGCTTCCTGGGGAATTTCCACGCTGCCCACCATCTTCATACGCTTTTTTCCCTTCTTCTGTCTTTCCAGCAGCTTTCGTTTGCGGGTTACGTCGCCCCCGTAGCACTTGGCGAGCACGTCCTTGCGTAACGCCTTTACGTTGGCTCGACTGATGACTCGCTTGCCGACGGCGGCCTGGATGGGCACGGTAAAGAGTTGGCGCGGAATCACTTTTTTGAGCTTGCTGACCAACCGTTGCCCCCGCTGATAGGCCTGGTCGCGGTGGACGATGATGCTCAGCGCGTCCACGGGCTGGCCGTTGACCAGCACGTCGAGTTTGACCAGGTCTCCTTCCCGGTAGCCGTCGAACTGGTAGTCCAGGGAAGCGTAGCCCCGGGTGGCACTTTTGAGCTGGTCGTAAAAATCGACGATCATCTCCGAAAGGGGCATGCGATACTCAAGCCGCACCCGCTGCTCGTCCAGGTATTCCATGTGGTCGAACTCGGCGCGGCGTTTGGTGGTCATCTCCATCACCGGCCCGATGTAGGCGGTCGGGGTGTAGACGCTGATACGCATCCACGGTTCGGCGATGCTCTCGATGGTGGATTCGTCGGGCAGTTGGGCCGGGCTGTCGATGGTTATTACCTGGCCGTCGCGGGTTTTCACCTGGTAGGCGACGCTGGGCGCGGTGACCAGGATGTCGAGGTCGTATTCCCGTTCCAGCCGCTCCTGGATGATCTCCATGTGGAACAGGCCCAGGAAGCCGGCGCGGAAGCCAAAGCCGAGGGCCTGGCTGGTCTCCGGCTCGTAGATCAGCGAGGCGTCGTTGAGTTGCAGCTTCTCCAGCGCGTCCTTGAGCAGGTTGTAGTCTTCTCCCTCGGTGGGGTAGAGCCCGGCGAAGACCATCGGCTTGACCGGCTGGTATCCGGGCAGCGCGCTGACGGTGATGGCGTCGGCCAGGGTCACTGTGTCGCCCACCCGTGCGTCGCGGATGGTCTTGAGGCCGGTGGCGATGTATCCCACCTGGCCCGTTTCCAGACGGTCGCTGGGCGTCATCTGGGGATGGAAGAAGCCAAGCTCCAGCGGCTCGACCTGCCGTTCCGTCGCCATCAGGCGAACAGGTTCCCGGTCGTGCAGCACTCCGTCCACCACGCGCACGTAGACCACCACCCCTTTGTAGGCGTCGTAGTGGCTGTCGAAGATGAGGGCGCGGAAGGGGGCGTCAGGGTCGCCCTGGGGCGGCGGCACGCGGGTGACGATGGCTTCCAGCAAGGTGTCTACCCCCGTCCCCTCTTTGGCCGACACCGGCAACACGTCGGCGGCGTCGATGCCGATGAGGTCTTCGATCTCCTGGGCCACTTCTTCGGGCCGGGCCGAGGGGAGATCGATCTTGTTGACGACGGGCACGATCTCCAGGTCGTGGTCCAGCGCCAGGTAAAGGTTGGCCAGCGTTTGGGCTTCGATGCCCTGGGTGGCGTCCACGACCAGGACGGCTCCCTCGCAGGCGGCCAGCGCCCGACTCACCTCGTAGGTAAAGTCTACGTGACCGGGGGTGTCGATCAAGTTGAGTTCGTAGGTCTGCCTGTCCCGAGCCTGGTAGCGCATTCGCACCGCCGAGGCTTTGATCGTCACTCCTTTTTCCCGCTCCAGTTCCATATCGTCGAGCACCTGCTCTTGCATATCCCGCTCGGAGATGGTGCCGGTGATCTGGAGCAGCCGGTCGGCCAGGGTGCTCTTGCCGTGGTCTATGTGGGCGATGATACAAAAGTTTCGGATGTGTGATTGGTTCATAAAATCAGCAAATTGGCAAATCGGCAAATTCTCCACTCGCTTGCAGATTTATTGACTTGCAAGTTTGCTGATTTGCCGATTTGTTGATTTGTTTGGTTTGCCATTATACACCAGCGGGGGAGAAAAGAAAAAGGCCGAAGCTTTCTTCGGCCTTTCGCTTTCGTTAGTCCAGAAGCCGGTGGGAACAGGCCGACCCCTGGACTGAAGAAGGAAGGAGATGCGCGAGGTGCTCGCATTTCGAATAAACTATACCCGAAAACAGGAGATCGCGCATCGGCAATCAGGCTATTTTCGACGAGCCGAAGATGGGCGAAAGGGCGGATTTTGTCCGGTCGCTCACTAGGCGATATGGCGTATTGTCCTGTCCCCCATCAGGCCTGAGTCACAAATCCTGCCCAGAACCGTCGCCATTCTTCCGGGATGCGAGTCGATCTGCCCTGGCGGTCGAGACAGATGTGGTTGGTGAAGCCAGTTACCAGGCGTTCGCCTGTCTCGGCGTCGAGCACTTCGTAGTCGAAGCGGATCTGCCGGCTTCGCACCCGGCTGACACGGGTCCGCACCGTCACCGGCTGGTCGTAGCGGGCGGGGGCCAGGTAGCGTGCGTTCACCTCGCTGACCGCCAGGGCGTAGCCGGCGCGCTCAAAATCGGCGTAGGGTCGCCCTACCTGGCGTGACCACGCGCTGCGACCCTCCTCGAACCACACAATGTACACACTGTGATGCACAATTCCCATCTGGTCGGTCTCGGCGTAGCGGACGTGGAATGTGGTTTCGGCAATCATCGAGGTTTCTCCTGTGCCAGCAACTCGGCGGCCTGGGCAATGTCGGCCCGGATTTGCGCTGCCAGCTCGTCGAGGTTTTCAAATCGCTTTTCGGGGCGCAACCGTTCCACGAACTCTATTTTCAGATCCAGCCCGTACAGGTTGCCATTGAAGTTGAGCAGGTGGGTTTCGACTGTGCGCTCGGCCCCGGCAAAACTGGGGCGCACGCCGATGTTGGTCACAGCCGGGCGTCGCGCTTTGCCTATCCACACAAAGCAGGCATAAACGCCGTCGGCAGGGATGGCCCGCTCGGGCAGAACCGCCAGGTTGGCTGTGGGGAATCCAAGCAATCGGCCCCGCTGTGCCCCCTGCACCACCTGTCCGGTGAGACTGGGGTAGCGGCCCAGCAACCGGGTTGCCTGGCGGATCTCACCCAGCGTCAGCAGGTGGCGAATGCGGGTGCTGCTGACCACTTCCCCATCCTGGATGAGCGGCTCGACCACGCGGACTTTAAAGCCCATCGTTTGACCCAATTGCTGCAACGTGGGGATGTCCCCCTCTCGATTCCGCCCCAGGGCAAAGTCGGGTCCCACCCACAACTGACGCATATTCAGGTGGCGGACCAGCCTTTCGACGAATTCGGTGGCCGGGGTGCAGGCCGTTTCGTGGGTGAAGGGCAGGATAGCGGTGAGGTCCAGGCCCAGGGCGTCCAGCAGGGTGATCTTCTCGGCCGGGGTGGTCAGATAGCGGGGGGGACGGTGTGGAGCCAGCACAGCCTGGGGCCGGGGGTGGAAGGTCACCAGCGACGTGTGATAGCCGAGTTCCTCGGCTACCTCTTTCATCTGCCTCAGCAAGTATTGGTGGCCGATGTGAACACCATCGTATGAGCCAACCGTTACCAACGACGGGCCGTGGAGGTTGGCTTGCGAGAGGTCGTCTATCACCTGCATCGGTAATCTCAATCGCTCAGTTCAACCAGTGCGTCACACACGGCGTCTACCTGCTCCGGGGTGAGAGTGGCGCCCGAGGGCAGGTTGACCCCCTTGCGACCCAGTTCCTCGGCCACCGGAAAGCGTTGTCCTCCGGCGTACATTGGCATGGTGTGAATGGGGTAAAAGACGGGCCGGGTCTCGATCCCTCGCTGCCGCAGGCGGGCCATCAGGGTGTCTCGGTCCAGGCCGTAGTCCTCCTCTACCAGCACCGTGTACATCCAATAGACGTTCTCCGCCCATTCGGCGCAAGGGGGCAGGGTAAGCCCCGCCACTTCCGACAGTCGCCGGTTGTAATGGGTCGCGTTTCGGACCCGGATGGCGACGAGTTCCTCGATACGCTCCAGTTGCGCCACCCCCAGCGCGGCCTGGATGTTGGTCATCCGGTAGTTGTAGCCGATTTCGGGATGCCAGTAGGGGTTCTCCTTGTGTCGCGCCTGGTTCTCCAAAAAGAAGCAACGCTCGGCCAATGTGGCGTCGTCGGTGAGGACCATGCCCCCTTCGCCGGTGGTGATGATCTTGTTGCCGTAGAAGCTGAAGACGGCCGCGTCGCTCAGCGAGCCGACGCGCTGGCCCTTGTAGCGCGCGCCGTGGGCCTCGGCGGCGTCTTCGATGAGGGTCAGGCCGTGCTCGTCGGCCAGGGCGCGCAGGGGATCCATGTCGGCCGGGTGTCCGTAAAGGTGCACGGCGATGATGGCCCGCGCGCGGGGTGTGATGGCCCGCGCAACTGCTTCCGGGTCGAGGTTCCAGGTGTGGGGTTCGGAGTCCACAAAGATGGGTGTGGCCCCGGTGTAGGCCACCGCGTTGGCCGTGGCCACGAAGGTCAGGGTGGGCAGGATCACTTCGTCGCCCGGCCCGATTCCCAGCGCGGCCAACACCAGGTGCAGGGCGACCGTCCCGTTGTGCGTCGCCACGCCGTAGCGGGCGCCACAATAGGCGGCAAACTCTCGCTCAAACCGCCGGACGTACTCCCCCAGCGACGACACCCAACCGCTGCGGACGCAGTCGGTCACGTATTCCAGTTCTTTTTCTCCCATCGAGGGTTCGGCTACTGGTATCATATCACCTCGGGCGAATCAGCGATAGCGCTTACTACGGCGATGCGTAAATTCGTTACCGGTTAGGTTGGATACAGGGCCCGCGCCGGAATGGGGATTCCAGCGCTACCAGGGCTCCCGTAGCCCGGGAATCCCCATTCCGGGGCGGCTTTGGGCCGTGAGAAACCGGGAACGTATTTATGTTCCCCAAGAGGGGTCTTGCGCTCCAGCCGGGGGTTACAAACCCCCTCCGAGCATTCAACTGCGTAAGTACTGTCGGCGATTCGACGAATTTTGGTATCTGGCCTCACTACAAACGAAAGGGGAGAGACGGCACCTCTCTCCCACGCAGTGTACAGGCAAGGGGATTATAGCGATGATGCTATGGGTTGGCAAGTGGGGGAGTCTGCGTGGAGTGGACGATCAGGCCGGCTGGTAGTTGCCCAGCCATTTCACCCAGGATAGCTCTTGTTTGACGGTGTTGTACACACGCTCGTCGGCCGTCCACAGTTCGAGGCCGAGGATCTCTGCCAGGGCCAGGTAGTGGCTGTCGTAGGCCTGGGGGCGATTGAAGCGCCTGGCCAGTTGCCAGGCTCGTTGGTGCAGGTCGTCGGGGTAAATAAGTCTCACGCCAAGAAGGTGAAAGGTTTTGAACATCAGTTCGGCCTCTTCAGGCGGTATCAGTCCACGGTGCATCCTGTTGCAGATCACCGACGTCCCTTCGAAGGCGAGCAGGGGAGGGGCCACAACTTCCACGTCTGCGTCTACCCACGTTTCCCACAGGTGGTGAGCCCTGGGGCTGTCTTCTTCAACCAGCACCAGCTTGAGGGCCAGATTGGCGTCAACGCATACCTGTGAGTTCAAGGTCTCTTTCCTCCCTCAATTTGCGTAAATCTTCGGCCACGTTGGAAAAGGGGATTCCACCGCGACGCGCGAGGGTCATTTCTCGCACAGCCTGAGCCATAGCCAGGGCTGCTTTTCGCTGCGCGCGGGAGGGAGGAGTGTATGTCTTTTCCATCGCTTCCAATTTTTGCAGGTCTTCGATGCTCACCAGGGCTGCTTTCGGTTTGCCCCTCGAGGTCAAAATGATCCGTTCCCGACCGAAGGTCACGCGGTTGATGATGGTGGAGATGCTGCGCTTGATTTCGGCGATTCCTATGCTGTCCATATTCCCCCTCTCCCAAGAACGTGTTTTGAAAGTCGCAATCTACGCATTGGTAGTAACGACTTCAGTCGTTGATTGCTTGCATTATGAGGTCTAAAACGACTGAAGTCGTTACTACGAGCACTTTTAAAACACGCGCTAAGGGCCATAATGGTGACAATGGACATTATACCCTCGCCGCCAGCTCTTGTCAACTCTCATTGATCGACCTCGATTTGGGTCAACTCCAGCGCGTCGCCGATGACCGCGCCCGACTCGTCGCGCAGCGGCAGACGGGGACCGTCGGGGGCCAGGTAAAGGCCCACCAGCACCCGGTACGTGCCCGGCGGCGCGTCGGGGGACAGGGGGACCGAGATGGGGTCCACGATCACCTCGCCCGTCACCCAACTGGTGGTGGGTTGTTTGCTCCCCTCGCCGGGGACCTTGTCCCACTGGCCGTGGATCGCTCCGTCGGGGCCGATCAGGTGGACGAAGACGGTGTACGATTCGCGCATATCCGAGGTGAGGCTCTGCCAGACCAGGGTCAGCGCCAGAGAGTCGCCGGGCGACAGGTGTGCGGTCGGCCCCGCGGTGGGCGGGACGAATTGCAAATCGTAGCCGAGCAGCCGGATTTTGTCGTCGAAGTTGGCCTCCGTGGCGTGCTGCATCGGCGGCGGTTCAAAAGTGCGGCCTTCTTTCTCTACCACCCGCACGCCGGGCAGGGTGAGGCCCTCGTCGGCGGGCAGGAGCCAGCGACGGACGGGCAGGCGCGCCCCGTCCGGGCGCAGCCAGGAGAGACGCACGCGCAGCGTATCGTCGCCGGGGGGCGCGTCGGCGGGGAGGACCAGATTCACCTGGTCGCGCACCGGCTGACCGACGGCCCAGGTGTTGGTAGGGGCGCGCCCGTCGGCCGGGAGGTGACGCCAGTCGCGCCACACTTTGCCGTCGGCGTCCACCAATTCCACCAGCAACGTGTAGTTGTCGGCGGGGGGGCGGATGGCCTGCCACAGGAGGCGGGTGGCAAAGCCTTTGCCCTGCCGGGCGCGTCTCACGCTGTGATCGTAGCCGATCAGTTGGATTTCGCCGCCGAAGGTAACTCCGTGCAACGGTTTGTATTCGCCCCACGGGTCCGGGGGTTGGGAGGGGTCGGCGGGGCGGACCGTCACCCGGCCCAGGTCCAGGGTCGGGCGACCGTCGGGCAGGGACCACCCTTCGCCGTCGGGCTGGAAGAGGGCCAGTCCCAGCCGGTAGTCGTCGGGCAGGGTGCCGGCCGGTAGTTTGAAACGGTGGAAGCTGAGCAGAACCTGGCCGGGCGGCAGCGAGTCGGCGGGCAGCCAGCCGCTGACCAATGCCTCGTCTGTTTGGGCGACGGTGGTTCCGTCGTCGGCCACCAGCCGCAGAGAGACGTGGGCGTCGTTGGGCAGCCCGTCGGTGGTCTGCCAGGCCAGGGTCACGGGCAGTATCCCGCCGGAGGGTGCAGACGTCTCGAATCCCGCCTTGAGCAATTGAATCCGGTCGCCGAAGACGGCCTCGTCGGGCGCGTCGGGCAGGTCGGGCAGCAGCGTCAGCGGATCGGCGTCCCGGGGGGCCAGCCGAACCAGCCGACCCCAGGGCAGCAGTTGGTAGCGCGTTTCGACGTCGGACGCCCAGCCCTGCAACGGGCCGGCGATGTACAGGTCGTGCCCGGCCGCCAGCCACTCCACGACGACCTCTTCGGTGGGCGGGTAGAGGCCGTACAGGTCGGGGCGCAAGCCTTCCACGTGTTGCAGATACCAGAAGGAGGTCAGGTCGCCCCAGTGCGCCAGCATGCCTGCGCCCGGTTCCATCGGGTGGGCCAACACGTCGGTCCAGTATTGGTAGGCGGAGTCGTCCCACTTGTGAGTCAGCCAGTCCACGTTGTGCCGTGCCTGTTGCACCGGCAGCCAGGCTATGGCGGCGACCAGGGCCGAGGCCAAGATGGCCGGGACGAGCTTGACAAAGAGATGGGAGATTGGAGATTGGCTATCTAATCCCCAATCTCCTATCTTCCAGGCCAGCCGCAGCCCGCCGGCGACGGCGGCACCGGCGAAGATCGCCAGCATCAGGCTCGACGGCAGCAGGAAGGCGGATTGCTCGCCCTGGCCGTAGGTCAGCACAAAGGGGATGAGGGTGGCGTACATCAAGAAAAGGGGCCAGAAGCGGCGCGGTCGCCAAAAGGCAAAGTAGACCGCTCCCACCAGCCCCAGGGCTGCTCCCCAGGGGGTGAAATCGTCCCGCACCAGTGGCCAGTAGACGGTGACGAGTTGGCGCGGGACCGATCCCCAGTTGGTGACGACGCCTCCGGTGAAGTCGGCGGCGGTGAAATAGCGGATCAGACCGTCCGGCCCGGAATGGTAAAAATCGGCCACCAATCCCCGCACCACCGCCACCGGCACCGCCAGACCGGGCAGCGTTCCCTCGCGGGCCAGCAGCCACTCGGCGCGGAGGGGGACGTACAGATACAGGAGCAAGGGCAGAGCGATGACAGGTATGATACGCAATACGCAATACGCAGTACGCAATACGTGTTGCGTGTTGCGTGTTGCGTGTTGCGTGTTGCGTGTTGCATAGTGCGTGCTGCGTGCCGAGCGACAGTTGAGCCAGAAGAAGAGGAGAAGTCCGGGGACCAGGAGGACGGTGGTGCTGTGGTTGCCCAGGGCCAGGCCGAAAAGGAGGGCGGGGAGCAGGAATCGTTCGCGGCTGTGGCCGGTCTCCAGACCGCGCCCCTCCGTCGTGGCTCGGTCAGCAGACCGGCCACAGCCCGGGATCTCCTCCGTTGTGGCTTGGTCAGCAGACCGGCCACAGCCCGGGAGCTCCTCCGTTGTGGCTCGGTCAGCAGACCGGCCACAGCCCGGGAGTAAGGCAGAGAGCAGGCGGACAGCGTTGCGCCTGGCTGGGTACATCGTGCCCTTTGGGTACATCGTGCCCTTTGGGTATTGGAGATTGGAGATTCGCCGATTCGCCGACTCGCTGATTCGCCGACTCGCTGATTCGCCACACCGGGTCAGCCAAAGCAGGAGTCCGCTCAGAAACAGGATGTGCAGGGTGTAAATCTTGGCTTCGGTGGCCCAGCGCCAGTAAGTGGGCAGGGTGGCGAAGATGAGGATTCCTGCCAGCGCGGCCAGGCGATTCTCCAACAGTCGGCGCAAAGCCGGGTAGAGAAGGGCCAGGGCCAGCGCTCCGCACACCGCCGAGAGGAGGTTCATCCGGTAGGCAATGGAGCCGACGGGGACCAGGGTCGTCCACAGACGCCCCAGCAGGATGTACGTCGGGTAGCCGGTGGGATAGGTGACTCCCAGCACCGACGGGGTGTACTGAAACAGCGCGGCGTCGCCGTCGAGCACGGTGGGGGCCAGGGTGGAGACGTAGGCGATCAGGCCGCCGACGAACAGCGTGGCAGCGATCAACCAATCCCCGGGGTATCGGAGATTGGAGATTAGAGCGTTGGAGATTGGAGATTGACGATCGGTCATTTGTCACCGGGCAACGTATCTTGTACAATTATAGCACTGCTTGCCCAACATATGGAGGTGACCATGTCTCCCACTCGAGTAGCCGACCTGACGACCGAAGAACTGGAACAATTGATCCAATACGCTGTCAAGCACACAATCCTTGATTTGCTGAAAGACCCAGACGTTGGCCTGGAGCTACGCCAGGAAATTATTGAACGGCTTGAAGCATCTTTCGCCCGTGAGCAAGATGACGAGGCGCTCATCCCTGCCAGCGAAGTCGCGGCAGAATTGGGGCTGGAAGGGTTAGGCTCTCACCGGGCATAAGGGATACCCGCAATCCTCTTGAACTCCACCAGCGGCAGCAACGTCTCCCCGTCGAGGGGAGGAGGGCCGCCGTCCTCTCGCACCACGGGCAGTCGAGTGGCTACGTCCCACGGCTCGGCTGAGCTCGCCGAAGTCGGCTCGGCTGAGCTCGCCGAAGTCGGCTCGGCGCCGCGCACGACGGCCACCCCGTAGCCAAAGCGACGCCGGTCGCCCGTCCACCAGGGGAAGGTGTTGGCCAGCAGGCGGACGGTCTGCCCCGGCTGCCAACGACTGGTCGGCCACCACACGGTCAGCGGCTGCTGGGTGCGAGTGACCCCCACCGGTTTCCCCGTTTCATCCAACAGGAAAATAGCGATGAAGTAATCCTCGGCGGGCGGGGTTTGGACGCGCCAGTAGAGGGTGATCAGCGGCTCGGCCTCCCGGTCGGCGTAGTTGCGGTGTGTCTCAAACGCGACCAATTCCAGTTCGTCACCGAAGGTGGCGGCGACGGGGGT
>JAJRXB010000230.1 GCA_024276515.1 Chloroflexota bacterium | reverse complement strand
GCCGCGAGTCCCATACTGATCGTAGATGCAGTCCAGGTCAAGTAGGGCGATCACGTCCACCACGAAACGGGCCAGATGGTCGGGCGGCAGACAGTCTCGCAGGCTCACGCTGAGGTCAAGGGCCGCTTCGTAATCCACGGTAATGAACCTATTGCTTCTGGGAACCATAATCGGATGAACCTCCTGGCTTTGAGTATCTTGACCGCAAGTCTATCACAGTTTTGCCTGGCTGACAAGTTTTCTCCGACAGACTGCTAGCTCCCCCCTGGGAGGGGGGAGAACTGATGTGCCGAAGGTGCAACGCACCTTGAAAGTATGCTCTGAGCCGTCAAAGGGTGCGTCGCGCCGCAGGTGAGGAGGACAACGTGTTCGTACCACAAGTCTTCTGCCCGCACTGCGGGCGTTACCTGGGAGCGGCCAACGGCTGCCCGTTCTGCGGTTGGGAACGGCGGCCCCTGGAACGCATCCCGCCACCGGGACAGGCCCTGTGGCGCTCCGAAGTCGAAGCCAGATGGCGGGGGTGTCCCCTGGTGCATGGCGGGCGTATCTTCATCAGCGACCGCGAGGGCCGGCTGCATGCCCTGCACGCCGTGGACGGCGCGGCGGCCTGGGACGAGCCGGCGGCGCTGGGCGCGCCGGCCCGGTCGGTGGTGGCCCACGGCCGGCGCGTCTTCGTCTCCACCCGGGGCGGGGAGGTCGTCGCGCTGGAGGCGGATGGCGGGCGGGAGGTGCAGCGGCTGCGGCTGGGCGAATCGGCCGGCGGGCTGGCCCTGGCCGGCAACAACCTCTACCTGGGCACCTCGGAGGGCCGGGTGTACGAGCTCACCCGGCCCGGATTGGAAGCCCGCCCCTTCCGCCACGACCTGCGGCAGGCCGTCTCGGCCTCGCCGGTCCTCGCCGGCGGCGTGCTGGTGGTGGCCACCCGTCACCATCAGGGGCACGCGGCGGCGTTGAGCGTCCGTGACGGCAACAAGTTGTGGGAACGGGAGATCGGCGGGCGGGTGTCGGTCGCGCCGGTGATGGTCGGTGGCCGGGTGGCGGTCGTCACCGAGGAGGGGAAGGCGTGGGGCTTCTCGCTGCGGCGGGGCGATCCCCTGTGGGCCGGGCCCTTCGTGGCCGGCGAGCGCGTCGCGTCCCTCGTCGCCGACGACGCGGCGATCTACCTGGGCACGTGGGGCGGGGAGGTGGTCGCTCTGGGCTGGGACGGGAAACCGGCGCAGCGCGTTCCCCTGGGCCGGGGGGTGGTGTCGGGGATGGCCTTGTGGCAGGGGCTGCTGTTCGCCGGTTTGAGCGACGGCTCGCTGTGCCTGCTGGCCGGCCGGGACCTGGCCCAACGGGGGACCTACCGGATGGGCGAGAGCATCGCCGCCGGGCCGGTGGTGGAGGACGGGGTGGTGTACGTGGGGGACGCCGGCGGGGGCCTGGCGGCGCTCCCCTGGCACCTGGGGGAATGGGCGTGGGCTGCGGCATGGTGCCAGGAGCAGGGGCAGGAGGCAGCGGCAGCGGCTTTCCATGCCCTGGCCGGCGATTTCGCCGGCGACGCGGACGAACGCCGCCGCCACCACGACGCGGCGCTGGCCGTGTGGCGGGCGTCGCCCCAGCCGGAACGGGCGGCCCGGCTGCGCGAAGCGGCCCTCGACCCGCCCGGGCAGGTGGCCGCCGAATACGAGCGGGCGGCCCGGGCACTGGGCTCCCGCGACCGGCCGCGGGCGGCCGCGCTCTACCTGCGTGCCGCCGACTGTTACGACGAGGCCGGGCAGCACCCGCAGGCTCAACGCTGCCGCGCGCGCGCCTCGCGCCTGGCCCCGTTGCCGCGTTTGCAGGTGCGGCCGGTCAACTTCCCCCCCTTCGAGGCCGGCATGCCGGGAGAGATCGCCTTCGACGTGCGCAACTTCGGCGATGCGCCGGCGCAGGACGTCTGGGTGCGGCTGGCCGGGCGGTTGGCCAAGCGGGTCAAGTTCCCGCTGGAGCCCATCGCCCCTGGAGGCCAGGCCGAGGTCGTGGCCGAGGACGTCACCCCGCTGGCCGGGGAGTTGCTGATCACTCTGCAATATAGCGGTGAGCAGGGCACACGGCTGGACACCGACTGGCGCTTCACGCTCGACGTGAAGCCGCTCGACGCTGACGTCGTGGTCGGGGAGGACGCCGGCGCGGTCGTCCTGCGTCTGACCGAAGGCGCGCCGGTGCCCAGGGTGCGGGTCAAGGGGAGCGCCGGGCTGGTGAGGGTGCAGGTCGAGAAAGCAGAGGCCGCGCCCCCCGTCCCTCAGCCCGTGCCGTTCGAGTGGCCCGCGCCCTGGCCCGGACTGGTCACCGACGAGCGGGAGGTGGCCGTCCGGGTCGCGCCGGAGGAGGTGCTGGAGGTGGGCCTGGGCCACACGGCCATCGTCCTGGCCGATGGGCGCAACGTCGGGCAGCGGGGGCCGGGCCGCTACGCCCGCGCCGACTTCTCCGAGCTGCGCAAGCCGCTGCTGGGCCGCCCGCCCACGTGGGAGGCAGTGGTGGTGGATAACCGCCCCTTCCGCCTGGCCTTCCGCGCCGGGCCATTCCCCACGTCCGATCCGGTGCAGGTGGACGTGGAGTTCGGCGTGGTGGTCAGGGTCGAGCCGGAGCGGGCACTGGACCTGTGGCTGGGGCCGGGGTCGGAGCAGGGACGCATTACCGCTTCCGACCTGGCCGGGCGGCTGGAGCCGGGTGTGGCCAACGTGGTGCAGACCTGGCTGCGGGAACGCGCCCTGGCAGAGCTACAGCCGGGTTTCCGGGAGCGGGAGACGCTGACCGTGGCCCTGGAGGTGGAGTTGGGCCGGCGACTGACCCAGGCCGGGCTACGGGTGGAGGGCGTGACGGCCATCAACTTCGTCTGCCCGGGCCGGGAGCGGATCGAGGCCATCCGCGAGGCCTCGGTGTGGCAGGCGATGGAGGAAGCGGCCCAGCGAGGGGATCACTGAGAACAACGTGGGGTCGCACGTACACGGAGGAAGAGCATGCTGCAACCGGGAAACGTCATTGGCGGGAAGTACGAAATCAAAGAGACGATTGGACAGGGGACGTTTGGACGCGTCTACCGGGCGGAAGACGTATCGTTGGGCCGTGAGGTAGCCATCAAAGAGCTGCTCAAGGGTGAAGGTGAGGTGGGCTCTACTGACTATGCTCGCTTCGCCGACCGTTTTCGTCGCGAGGCCCGTGTCCAGGCGCAGTTCAAGCACCCCAACATCGCTCACGTGTACGAGCTTCTGGAGCCGGCGCCGGACGCCATGTACCTGGTGATGGAATACGTGGACGGCCGATCCTTGAGCAACCGGTTGGCCGGGGGGAGCGGCCTGCCGACCGAGGAAGCAGTGCGCATCACCTTGGGCCTGTTGGAGGGTCTGTCCACGGTGCACCAACACCCGTGGGACATCGTGCACCGGGACATCAAGCCGTCCAACGTGTTGCTGACGGGCAAAGGGCAACCCAAGCTGGCCGACTTCGGCGTGGCCCAGGTGGCCGATGAGAGCATGCGCACCGGGTGGGGAGAGTCTCACCCCGGCACTCCGCTGTACATGTCGCCCGAGCAGGCCGAGACCACGGCCTATCTCCTTCCGGCCAGCGACCTGTTCAGCGTGGGGTGCGTGCTGTTCGAGATGCTGACTGGTGTGCCTTACCGGAAGGCGACCGGGATGGGGAAGTCCCTGCACGACCTGCGCCCCGACGTGCCCGATTGGCTGGAGAGGGTCGTGGCCAAATCGTTGGAGAAGGAGAGCGAGCAGCGATACCGGTCTGCGAGGGAATTCGCGGGGGCGCTGGAGCAGGGTCTCCTGGTTGACAGGCAGAGAAGGGAGCATCGCTCGCGGCTGATCCCGATCCTGGTTGGGGGACTTGCTCTCTTGCTGGTCGTCGTGCTGGCCATCGGCGACTGGCGGGTATGGGAGAAGCGCAGGTCGGCCGACGCTACCGCCACCCAGGCCCGCTTGTGGGCCACCCAGACAGCAGAGGCCATGGCTCAAGTTCCCACTGACACACCCACTTGGACGCCCAGTCCCACCGACACGCCGATGTGGACGCCCAGCCCCACCGACACGTCGACATGGACGTCCAGCCCCACCGACACGCCGACGGCCACGGCCACGCCAGCGGCGACCAACACGCCGACGCCGCCGGCACCGACAGACACACCAGTGCCGGCGACACCAATGGATACACCATTGCCGCCAACGGCTCAAGCAGGTTCGCTTCTTCCAGCGCCAACTCTGTTGGCACCTCGCGATGGGACATACTATAGTGAGTCTTTCGCTGAGATCATTTTGAGGTGGAGTGCGGTAAAGCCCTCTTTAGCTCCTGACGAGTATTATCTCATAACGATATCTTTCAAGCACGAAAACGAGATCTGGACCGATTATGCTTGGACGCAAGAGACGAACTGGTCAGTAGCCGAGCACAAATACCTTCCGGGGCTCTCACACGATGGACTGTTTCATTGGTCTGTGAAGCTCATTCATCAAACAGGGACAAGGGCTGACGGAGTACCGGAAGGCATCCCCCTCAGCCAACCTAGCGTGGAACGCAGTTTCATTTGGAAGTTCCCGAACCCAACCCCCGCGTCCGCGCGTAAGAAGCGTTCCTGTCCATGGGTCTTTGCGTGGAATGGGACCGATTTTGTTGAGGATAATGATATCTATTCTGTGGCCCGGTATCCGCAAGGAGAATACACGGATTACTATTTGCTCCAACAGCCGCTTGTGGCCCAAGACGACGAATACGTTCTTGAAATCCGCGAGATAGCGGAAGAAGACTCATGGACGGACATGGTAGGCCTGCTTGCTGTAGACCATGAGCCTGACGTTAGAGTTGGACCGGATAACAACGGGGACATTCATGCCTATCGGCCCGCGGAATTGGTGACGCCCATTTCGGCTGTGAGTTCTTATGACAGTGATGTAAGAGCTCTGGTCGCCACAATGAACGATTCAGGTTATCGCGCCTATAGCGGAGACTATGTTGACATAGACTTTGGCAGTATAGATATATCTGGGGGGGCTAGATTAGTGTTGAGAGTTAAAGGCTTTAACACTGGCGAAGGAGAGGAAAAGCCGTACATCGGCCCGCCGGCAATTGTGGTTCAAGCGCTTGATCAGGCTTCTAACTGGCGAGAAGTCGGCAGGCTGAAACCAAGATTCGAATGGTCCGAAGGCGTATACGAGCTTCTGCCGTACCTTCCCGATTCAAATGGGCATAGCAGAATCAGATTGTACTCAATCTCTCACGGAGTGAAATTCCACGAGATTGATTACGTAGCGTTATCCGTTGGGCCGGAACCGTTCATGGATATACACTAGCTCAGTTTGTCTTCGGCGCGTTTCCAGGGCAATGACGTATTAGAGGTTCTCAGCACATCCGATGATGAGTACGTGGCGATGGCCCCGGGGGACAAGTTCTCCATCTCGTTCTCGCTCATGCCACAGACTCTCCCGAAAAGAGATTTTATCTTCATCAGTGAAGGGTACTACATACCACGGGACTAAGTCTCGTCGCAATAGGCGGACGGGGGAACAGTGCGATATCTGTTTTGAGAACGATCACTTTGACTTCCTGATGCGCGACGGCCCGGAGCTGAGCCACATGCTGACCCAGAACCGGCTCACTCAGAGGACACAGCAAGTTTGCGTTCGACGAACTCGAGGACGGTCTGCGCCTGGCGGTAGAAGGCTTCTAACTCCTCTCGGGTGGGTTCCAGCGGCAGATCAGCCGGATAAGGCATCAGTCGGTTCGCCGTTCATAGAGCACCTTGCCTGTTTCGAGGATGTGACGGACGGACGACCCCGGCTTATCCACACAGGCTTGCACTTCGGCCGGTGTGTAGGCCAGGATATCCACCGGCAAGTGGCGTGGGCGCAACGCCCGGCTGATCGCTTCCTGCCGCCGGTCGCGGCGCAGGTCCGATTCGAGGATGACCAACAGGTCCACGTCGCTATCGGCCGTGGCTGCATCAGAAGCATACGAACCGAACAACACGATCTTGATCGGTCGAACGCGCTCGACCAGCCGGCGCGCGATCTGTTCTATTCTTAGGTCTTGCTCATCTGATGTCATTTCACGAGTATTGTAGCACAGAGCGTTGAGCTCGTCAAAGTGAGCCTGTGGCGCTGCCCGCGATTCCAGACAGCGCGGCACAGCGTGGCCGTGCAGGATGCCAAATGAGTGAGGAGGTGTGACGATGGAGAACGTGCAGCAATTGGGCAAATACCGTATCCGCGAAGAACTGGGCCGGGGCGGTTTCGCCACCGTGTACCGTGCCCTGGACACCACCCTGGAGCGCGAGGTGGCGCTCAAGGTGCTCGACCCGCTGCTGATGCGGGAGGAGACGTGGGTGGCCCGCTTCCGACGTGAGGCGAAAGCCGTGGCCCGTCTCCGGCACCCCCACATCGTCACTGTCTACGAGGTGGGTGAAGCCGAGGGGCGGCTGTTCATCGCCATGGAGCGGGTCGAGGGGCCGGCGTTGAACCGGCTCATCGCTGAGCGGGGCCGCCTGTCGTGGGACGAGACGATCGACATCATGGCCCAGGTAACCGACGCGCTGGACTACGCTCACGGCGAGGGCATCCTGCACCGCGACCTGAAGCCGGCCAACATCCTGCTGGGCCCGCGCATGGGGGCCATGCTGACCGACTTCGGCTTCGCCCGGCTGGTGGGCGAATCGTCGGTGAGCGTGAGCATGAGTGGCGGGGTGGTGGGCACGCCAGCCTACATTGCGCCGGAGGTGTGGCGTGACGAGGATCCCTGCTCACAGACCGACCTCTACTCATTGGCTTGCGTTGTCTACGAGATGTTGATGGGGAAGGTGCTGTTTCCGGGCAAGACACCCGCCGCGGTGATGACCAAACATCTGATGGACGGTCCGCAGTTTCCGGCGGCGTGGCCGGAGGGGATGCCGGACGGTGTGGCCGAGGTACTGGGCAAGGCATTGGCCCGACAGCCGGAGGAACGGTATAGCGGCGTGAGCGAGTTCGTGGCGGCGCTGCGAGAGGTTGGGGCCGAGGTGCAGCGGGAGGAAACGGCGGTCGCGAGGCCACAGCCTGTCCATGCCCAACGGGAGGTGGCACGCACCCGAGCACGAGAGGAACCTCAGCCGCCCCGGGGCGGCGTCCCGGCTATGGCCTGGCTGGTTGCTGCTGTTCTGTTGCTCGCGCTGAGCGCTGGCGGAGCCTGGGCGCTTGGCGCGTGGCGGGTCACACCCACCCCGCAGGTGGTGGAGCGGGTGGTGACAGCCACCCCCAGGCCAGTGACGGCCACCGCGACCCCGGTGCCGCCGACGCTCACCTCGACGCCCACGGACACGCCCACGGACACACCGACCAACACGCCGACAGCCACACCCACTGCCACGCCGAGCCGCACGCCTGTGCCGCCGACGACCACGCCCACGGCCACGCCGATCCTGCCGACTGATACGCCGCCGGTTGTCTCACAATTACTGGCCGCTCCCACCTTGCTGGAGCCATGGGACAAGGCGTCCTACGTCGGAGCGCAAACGGAAGTGACCTTCCGGTGGTCGGAAGCGAGCCGCCCATTGGGAGCGGACGAGTACTACGTGCTCATCATCCACCATCGGGAAGGAACGGATTTCACCTGGACGCAAGAGACGACGTACCGACCCGTGGAGAGTGGGAAAGAGTGGCTCTCTGAATTCGGGCCTGAACTCAAATGGCAAGTGGTGATTGCCCGGCAGCGGACCGGGCAGCCCAACGAAGACCCAAGTGGAGCAGAAGTGAGCCAATACAGCGCACCTGGTGCTTTTTTCTGGACCGTAGACACCGGTGAACCGGTCGAAAAACCTGGTGGAGGTGGGCCAGATCACAGGTGACAAAGAACATCATCATGAGAGACCGATGTCATGCAGGAGATACCGAGAAGGAGAAGGCCCATGATCAACTATCGAACGCACTTCATCATCTGGCTCGTATTGCTGACCGCGTTGCTGCCGCTCCCATTGCTGGCCCAGGGCGGGCTCACCCTGCGGCTGGACGCGGTGGACGCCAGCCGCTTCCCCGAAGTGCAGGTGGCCCTCACCGTGCGCGATGCCAACGGCGTGCCGGTGAGCAGCCTCGAACCGGAGAACTTCGACGTCAGCGAGGACCGCACGCTCGAATCGCGGCCGGTCACCGGGCTGGACACCGTAGTCAACCCGGAGGTGCAGATCGCGGTGGTGCTGGCCCTGGACGTCAGCGGCAGCATGAGCGGCCAGCCCCTGCAGGACGCCCAGACGGCCGCCGTGCGTTTCCTCGACTGGCTGGGCCCCACCGACCGGGCGGCGCTCATCGCTTTCAGCGACGCGATCAACCTGGCCGAGCCCTTCCCCCAGTTCGACCGGCGTCGCGAGCACCCCTTCACCCCGGACAAAGCCGGCCTGTACGCCGTGGTGGACGGGCTGGAGGCCGGCGGCAGCACGCCGCTGTACGATGCCGCGTACAAGGCGGTGCGCCTGGCCGCCGCCCAGCCGCCGGGCAACCGCGCCGTGCTGCTCCTCACCGACGGCCGCGACGAGGACGCCCAGCAGAATCCAGGCCAGGGCAGCGCCGTGGCCAACGAGGACACCCCCATTCGCGAGGCCAACAAGCACGACGTGCCGGTGTTCACCATCGGCCTGGGCAGCCGGATAGACGCCCGCTACCTGCGACGGCTGGCCGTGGAGACGGGCGGCGTCTACCAGGAGACGCCCGATTCGGCTCAACTGGTGGGTCTCTTTCAGAACGTGGGCGACCTGCTCAAGCAGCAATACCGCCTGACCTACACCTCGGGGCTGACCCCCGATGGAGCCCGCCACCGCACGCTGGTCACGGTCAAGGTCGGCACCCAGACGGTGTTCGACGAGATCGAGTGGGGGCCGTTGGGCCAGGCTGCGCCCACAGACACGCCTACAGCGACGGCCACGGATACGCCCGTACCCACGACGACGCCCACGGCCACACCTGCCGTGACGCCCGTGTCCTCTGGGACCGCTGGCGAGAGGACAGGCGGCGGGATGGGCTGGCTGCCGTGGGCCATCGGAGTCGGGGTGTTGGGACTACTGGCGGTAGTAGCTGCCGGGGCTCGCATGGCCGTCACCCGGCGGCAGGCAGCGGGCGGGGAGCGGTGCATGAGGTGTGGCGGCGCCCTCGACGCCAACGGCAACTGCCCCCACTGCGGGCCGGGGCCGACGTACACTGAGCGGGTGTGAGTGTGAGGTTGTCCAAAAGCCCTCGTGACTCGAGGGTTTTCCCTTTCCGGGGTGGGGATGGCCTGGCTCCGCTCTCGCTCTGAAAGCCCTTTCGCTGTCGTTGTGTTCCAGTTTCCGCGCGCCTACAATAACTCAAACCGCACCGGTTGGAACTCCTCCGGGGCCATGATCGCCAACTGCTCGATGACTCGCTCGCGGCACTCGGCAGCCAGGTCCAGACAGAGCGCCAATTCCTCATGCTCCAGATCGTCGGCCGTGCGGTGCGGGTAGATCAGCTTGAGTAACCCCGAAGCGGTCTTGACCACAGCGTGTTGGTTGCGCCCGGTCAGCCCGGCCAGGTTGGCCTGGGCCTGCACCGCCGTCAGAAAGTGGGTCAGCCGGCGCAGACGGACAAAGATCTCGGCCAGGTAGTCGGTGATAAAGCCGTAGCCTTGCGCATAGTTCTCCGGCTGGATCTTGGGTAGCTCCCAGCCGGGCAGAAAGGCGTGGATGCGGTCGAGGAAGGCCGTATCCTGGAGTTCGTCGGGCATCACCTCGAACAGGTGCACGTAGCGTTCCACCGGCTGGCGGCGCTCCAGGTCGGTGTCAATGTTGCCGCCCATCACAATGCTGGCCGCCGACGAGAATTCCAGCGGTCCCCGGCTGAAGCGACCGGTCTGCATGAAATCCTTGAGCACGCTGATGGTCGCCTCTGGATCGCCGAAGCGGGTGTTAGCCACCTCGTCGAAAAAGATGACGTCGCGATAGCCCAGGATGCCGATCTTGCGGCTGGCCAGGTTGTAGAACAGGGTGGCCGGGGTGGCCTTGCCGCCGGAGATGACGAACGAACGGCTGGAGGTGTTGCGGTAGGTATAGGTCTTGCCGGTTTCCCGTGGGCCTAGCTCAATGAGATTGTAGTTCGGCTCCACGAAGGGCACCAGGCGCAGCAGGAACAGCATCTTGACCCGCCGGTCGAATCGCTCCGGGTTGAAGCCGATGCTGGTGATGAGCAGGTCGATCCACTCCTCGTCACTGAACACGCGGCGCTTGGCTATGTAGTCGTCCAGGTCCAGGCGGGTGATCTGGAATGGTTTGAACTCGCGAACAAAGAACGGATAGATACGGCCGGCCAACTCGTAGCGGGCGTCGTACTCGATGGTCATCGTGCCCCACGCCCCGCCGGTGAGCAGCGCGTCGCCATAGTCCTGCAACACCCGCTGGCTGACGCGCACGTAGCTGTCACCCAGGGCCGGCACTTCGGCCCAGTAGTGATCGCGCGCCGTGTCCAGCCGCACCTGGAGCGAGCCGAGCAGCACGTACTCCTTGCGCTCCTTGATGCGGCTCTTGATCAGCTCGCGGGCTTCGCTATCCACGTAGTGCTCTTGCAGGAGGCGGTCAATCCGCTGTTGGCCGGGGATCGGATTGTCCGGGTCCACGTAGCGGGCGCACAGGTATTCCATCACGTAGCGCGGGAACTCTTTGTAGGCCTCGTTCCAGCGGGTCAGCGGTTTCAAGACCACCCGATCTCTCATGAGCTGCAACGCTTTCTCGTCGGTCGGCGTGGGTTGGTACGTGTCTGTCGTCATTTCCTCGTCCTGTCCGCTCAACATCCGTCTAGATCTCCAGGTCATCCAGCCCGCCAAAATCGATCTCCACCACGTCGGATCGAGGCTGCACTTCCACCCGCACGTTCTTGCGCCGTCTCTGGGTTTTCCCATCCAGGTCGTTATAGCCCAGTCTCAGGGTCACCTGCTGTGTCGCCTCGACCGTCCCGTCGCTGCGCCGGTGATAGATGGCTTCGACGGGGTAGGAATGCCCTTGCCTCTCGCCCGGCCCGAGGTCAACGGCGTAGGAAGCGGCCTCGCCAGCGGTGTCACTCTGGACATCCAGTCGCCCGGAGACCTGGACGTTCCCCCGATTGAATACCTGGACCTTCAGCGTCACGACCTCTCCTTCCACGAGCTGTAACGACCCGGGTTCCGCCTCAAGCACCAGTTCGATCCGGGGCTCTGTGATCCGGCGCAGGACCGCGCCCGGCACGGCCATCTCGGCGAAGGACAGGCCGCCGTGAGCGTACCGGTCGGTGGCACCGCGCCAGTTGGCCCGTTTGAACCAGCGTTGGCCCACGGCGACGGTGTAGCGATCCCGGACTCCAGGGTACTCCACCCGGTAAACGTCGTCCACGTCGTCAGCCAGATCGTGGCTCAGAATGTAGCGATAGCGCACCGGGTGGGCGCCTCCCTCCCGGTATCGCTGCCAACGCTCGTCGTCGGCGATGGTCGCCTCGTTGCCTTCCACGAGCTCCACGAAACCATGGTCGCTGGAAACGACCACCGTGTCGCCGTCCCGAACCAGGTTGTCCAACACCTGGAAGACGTCGTCCAGGAGCCGGTCCACCGTCTCGTTGAGGGCGATCAGATTGCCCCGTTGGCTGTGCAGGTTGTCGTCCGACAGGTTGTAGATCAACACGTTGTAGGGCCGGCGCTCGTTGGGATCGAGTTGGCCATACTGCCGATCCGACTCCATGCCCGAGTGGAAGCGCAACGACCGCCCTCGCGTGCGCTGGGGCAGGCCCAACAATTGGGATACCAGTTGCTCCTGATCGGTGGTGTAGCGTCCCTCGTAGCTCCGCCAGCCGGCCGGGGGCTTGCCGGCCAGCAAGCCGGTGCGGGCCACGCCGGTCCAGGAAGGCAACAGGCAGAGGTACGCTTTCTCCGGCACGACGAACTCGAACCTCTCCAACAACCGGGGTTTGACGTGTCGCGCCCAGGTATCCCAGCGCATCCCGTCAAAGACGACGATCCACAGGCCGGCTTCGGGCGTCGGCGACAGGCGCCGCTTCTTGACCGTATCCCACAAGACGTTCGTGGACAGCCGGGGATGGCCCAGGTAGCCCGGCCAGTCGTCCGTGACCTGTTTGGCCAACTCCTGGTCTGCTCCCTCCAGGACCTCGCGGATCTTGGCCTGCAAATAGTCAAGGTAACGCTGCATGACCGGCCGCAGTTCTTCGTCGGGCAGGTAGATGACCTGGCGGCTGGCCCGGGCGTGGGCGTATTCCAGGTCATAGAAGCCCCCCTCGACGTACCAGTCCAGCAGTTGGGTCAGGTCCGCCTGTTCGGGGATGGGCTGCGCCAGCAGCCGGTTGATGATGGCCAGCTCGTCAAAGAGGGAAGCCAACACCCGCGCACCCTGGGCAAAAGGTGTGCGGGGCAGATCGGCCAGAGCTGAAGGGCGTTGTTGTGCCCAGCGGGCGGTAAAACGAGTGAGCTTCTTGTTTGCGAGGGCCACCTGGAAGGCGTGCACTCCCAGCGTGTAGAGCGTGGCCGGGGTATCGGCCCGGACCAAAGCCTCAAAGGCGGCATCCGGCGATTCCAGGCCCAGGATGGCCGCGAGCCGGCCCAGATCGTCGGCCTGGAGCCTTTCCTCGGCCTGGACGATGACCTGCTGCCGCCAACCGGGCCGGGTCTCCCAGCGGGTCAGTACGCTCTCGACCCACGGCTCCAGGGGTTCCGGGTCAAAGTCGAGGAGTCCCAGGCCCCGCAACTGGTTGGCGATGCCCCGCACCCGGTAGCGAGCCAGCAGCCGGCGCAGGTAGAGGTACGCGGCCAGCGATTC
>JAJRXB010000229.1 GCA_024276515.1 Chloroflexota bacterium | reverse complement strand
TGTGGCTCGGTCGTGAGACCGGCCACGGCCAGCTTTTGCAGGGGTGGCTCGGTCGTGAGACCGGCCACAGCCAGCTTTTGCAGGGGTGGCTCGGTCGTGAGCCCGGCCACGGCCAGCTTTTGCAGGGGCGGCTCGGTCATGAGACCGGCCACAGCCAGTCTTTGCTTGGGCCGGTCTCAGGCCTCCTGCTTGGGCCGGTCTCAGACCGTGCCCAGGGGTGGCTCGGTCGTGAGACCGGCCACAGCCAGCTTTTGCAGGGGCGGCTCGGTCATGAGACCGGCCACAGCCAGTCTTTGCTTGGGCCGGTCTCAGACCGTGCCCGGTGGGTGTGGCTCGGTCGTGAGACCGGCCACGGCCAGCTTTTGCAGGGGTGGCTCGGTCGTGAGACCGGCCACAGCCAGTCTTTGCTTGGGCCGGTCTCAGACCGTGCCCAGGGGTGGCCCGGTCGTGAGACCGGCCACAGCCAGCCTCGTGAGACCGGCCACAGCCAGTAGCTTGTTCCGATGTAACGCTCATTACAGTCCTCCAGTCTCCAATCTCTCCATCACCATCTCTCCCACCCGATAGCCGTCGCCGGCGCCCATAGTGATGAGCACGTCGCCGGGGTGCACGTGGTCGGCGAGGAAGGCAGCGGCGTCGTCCAACGCACCGATGTAGCGGGCGTCGGGATGCGCCATCCGGGCCACAACGTCGCGGCTGCTGACCGACCCGTCGTCCACCTCGCGGGCGGGGAAGATGTCTACCACGACGACGTGGTCGGCGTCGGCGAAGGCGGTGGCGAAGTCGTCCAGCAGGGCGCGGGTGCGCGAAAAGGTGTGCGGCTGGAAGATGGCCCAGATGGGCCGGGTGGGGTAGCGTGCCCGGGCGGCGGTCAGTGTGGCCCGGATCTCGGTGGGGTGATGGGCGTAATCGTCCACCACCAGCACGCCCCCCACTTCCCCCTTGATCTCGAAGCGACGGCCCACGCCGGTAAAATCGGCCAGCGTGGTCGCCGCCCGGTCAAAGGGTATGCCCAGCCGGTCGGCGACGACCAGCGCGGCCAGCGCGTTCTTCACGTTGTGCACCCCCGGCACCGTCAGCGACACCTCCCCCAGTCGTTTGCCCGTCCGCGTCACGGCGAAGTCGTAGCCGCCGCGCGCGTTGGGGCGCAAGGCCACGGCGCGCCAGTCGTTGCCTGCGTTCAGTCCATAAGAAGTCAGCGGATTAAGCAGATTGAGCGGAGAATCAGTCTGCCTGATCCGCTTAATCCGCTGACCGAGCAGCTCTTGCACGCCCGGCTCGTCGCCGCAGCCGACCACCAGTCCCTCTGGCGGCACCAGTGCCGCAAAACCCCGGAATGCCTCGATTATGGACTCCGGGGTGGGGTAGCAGTCGGGGTGATCCCACTCCACCACGGTAATCACAGCGATCTCCGGTCGCAGGCCCAAAAAGGTGTGGTCGTATTCGTCGGCCTCGATGACGAACACGTCGCCCTTGCCGGCGGCGGCGTTGGTCCCCAGTTGGGGGATGTCGCCGCCGACGATGAAGGTTGGGTCCAGGCCGGCCTCGCGCAGGATGAGGGCGATCATGGCCGTCGTCGTCGTTTTGCCGTGGGTGCCGGCGACGGCCACCCCCCGTTTGCCGGCCATCATTCGCCCCAGCCACTCGGCCCGCTTGAGGACGGGGATCCCCCGCCGCTGCGCTTCTTCCACCTCCGGGTTGCCGGTTGGCACGGCAGACGAGACGACGACCAGGTCGGCGTCCCCCAGGTTGGCGGCGGCGTGTCCCACGTGGACGGTGGCCCCCAGGCGCGCCAGTCGCTCGGTAGCCGGCGAGGCGTGCAGGTCGCTGCCGGAGACGGTGTATCCCTGCTCCAGCAGCACGGTGGCGATGGCCGACAGTCCCGCCCCGCCGATGCCGACGAGGTGGATGTGTTGGGGAGAAGTCATAGCCCTCTCACTTTGTATCACTTTGGTTTTATGAGCAGACCTTGCCGCTGATTTCACCCCCTCCCCAACCCTCCCCCTGAGGGGGAAGGAGTCACTCCCCTCTCCCTGGCAGGGAGAGGGGCTGGGGGAGAGGGCCGAACACGCCCATGCGCAACCACCGCACAAAACTAAAGTGTTACCTCACTTTTTTGGTACGACTTCAAATTCAACCGTAGCCCCCTTAGATTTGGGCGGTGGTGTCTTGTGAAGTGGCGGCACCTTGCGTGAAATTTTGGCCCGCTGGAACTTCCAGCCGGAACTGAGTGCGATAATGAAAAGCAGAAGGCCAATGCCAATCAAAAAGTAGACCGTCGGTGGGTCGGCGATGCTCCCTTCGGGCATGTTCACCACCTGGATGGACAGGGTGGAGGGGGGCGTGGCGGTCGCCGCAAACGCGGGTGCGCCGGGCAAGAAGCGGCCGATCACAAACTCCCGAACCAGCGAGATGGTGACGAAGCCGTTGTAAAAGCCGAGGATCGCTCCCAGCAGGCGGGCGCCGGCGCTGAGGCCGTGCTGGGTCAACCCGGTCTTGCCGATGAAATACGACGCGACGACCAACACGACCAAAGTGATGACGTAGACCCAATATCGTCGCGGGTCCACGTCGGGTGGCGGCCCTACCTCGACGGCCGAGGCCACGAACTCCGACGTCTGTCGGAGCGACTGGATGAGATCCCACACAGTGTCCACGATGCGGTCCATAAACAGGGTGATGCGGGTGGCAATAGCCGGCTCCTTGAGCATCAGCAACAGCAATGTCAGCAGGCCGGTGGTGATGGCCTCCTTCCACCAGCCCCGGAAGAAGCCGACCAGACCAAAAGCGCCAACGATCATGAAAGTTAATGCCTGGTAGTCAATCTGAATCAGATCGGTCATCGAGCCAGCTCCTTCAGTTCGTGGGCGATGTTCTGGGCTGCGTCTGGACGGGCCAGCGACCGGGCCGCCCGGCTCATCGCAGCGCGACGGTCGTGGTCGGCCAGCAGGTCCAGCACGGTCGGGATCAGGTCTCGCCCCAGATCGGCGTCGGCGATGGCGACGGCGGCGCCGGCCTCGACCAGGTAGCGGGCGTTGGCCCACTGGTGCGCCCCGGCGTAAGGGTAGGGGACCAGCACCGCCGGCAGCCCCGCCGCCGGGAACTCGCCCAGCGTGGACGCCCCCGCCCGCGACACGGCCAGGTCGGCGGCCAACAGCGCGTCTATCATTTCTTCGTGCAGATAATCGTGCAGGTGGTAGCGGGCTCGCAGCGATTCGGGCAACGACGCCCGGCGCGCCTGGGTCCATTCGGCGTCGCGCCGCCCGCTGACGTGGATCACCTGTGCCACCTCCAGCAATGCCTCGATTCCGTCAATCACCGCCCGGTTGATGCTGTGCGCTCCCTGGCTGCCGCCAAAGACCAGCAACACCGGGTAGTGACGACTCAAGTCGTCACTACTTTGAGGCAGGTCCGGCCGCGGTGCCGGGTGTTGACGACTCAAGTCGTCACTACTCTGGGCCAGGTCCGGCCGCGGTGCCGGGTGTTGACGACTCAAGTCGTCACTACTATCCGAAGGGGACCTGCGGGCAAACAACTCGCGGCGGACGGGGTAGCCGGTCACCACGGCCTGACCCGGTCGGAAGTGTTGCACCACCGGCTGGGCCGTCACCGCCACCCGGTCGGCGAAGCGGGCCAGGAACTTGATGGCCAGCCCTGGTTCCATGTCGGGCAGGTAGATGAGGACCGGCACGCCCGCCAGTCGGGCGGCCAGCGTCACCGGCGCGCACACGTACCCCCCGGTGATAAAGAGCACGTCGGGCCGAAAGGCCGCCACCAGCCGCCGTGCCTGGCGAAAGCCTCGACTCAAGGTCCACAGCCCGTTCAGCGTCGCCAGCGGGTTCTTTCCCCGTAGCCCCGCCGCCGGGATGCCCTCAAAGGGGATGCCGGCCCGGGTCACCAGATTCTCCTCCACCCCACCCCGACTCCCCACCCAACAGATGGCCGGGGGCTGCTCTCTGCTACTTGCTATCAGCCAGTCGGCGACGGCCAGGGCGGGATACACGTGTCCCCCGGTCCCACCGCCGGATATCATAAGTCGCACGGTTAACCGTCTTTTCCTTGCTCTTCGGATTCGCCATTTCTTCGGGGAGTGTGCCCCGCGAAATGGCCAGCAACAAGCCCACCGCCATCATCGAGATCACCAGCGACGACCCGCCAAAGCTGATGAAGGGCAACGGAATCCCGGTGAAGGGTGCGGTGGCGGTGACGACGGCGATGTTGATGAGTGCCTGGAAGATGAGGCTGCAGGTGATGCCCGCTGCCAGCACCGTACCAAAGGAGTCTGGGGCGGCCATCGCCACCCGGAATCCGCGATAAGCCAGAAAGGCGAAGAGGGCGATGACCACCAGGCAGCCGATGAGTCCCAGCTCTTCGCCCAGTATGGCAAAGATGCCGTCGGTGTGCGAGGCGGGGATGTAGCCGAATTTCTGGCGACTGGCGCCTAATCCCAGCCCGGTGATGCCGCCCGACCCCAGGGCGATGAGAATCTGGCGCACCTGGTAGTTGTTGCCCAGTTGGTCGCCCATCGGGTTGAGAAACGAGGTGATGCGGGCCAAACGATACTCGGAACGGGTGATGAGCAGGGTGAACGTCGCACCTCCCAGGATGCCACTGGCGATCATCTGCCACATATCGCCGCCGGCGATGAAGAACATGGCGATGGCGGTCAGGGCAATCAACACGGCGGTGCTGAAATCGGGTTGGAGCATAATAAGCCCGGTTACGAAACCAAGCAAGATGGCAAATGGGATGAGACCATAAGTTACCTGCCGAATGCGCACCCCCTTCGACGAGAGCCAGTCGGCGATGTAGATGATGACCGCCAGCTTGGTCAGTTCGCTGGGCTGCACCGAGCCGTTGAAAAGCCACCGCTGGCCGCCGAAGCGGTCGCTGCCGACCGCCAGCACCAGGCCCAGTAGCAGCAACGCGCCGGCCATAATGGGGATGGACCATTTGCGCCAGGTGTGATACTCGATGCGGGCGGCGACGATCATCGCCATCAGCCCCAACCCCATCCACAAAAGCTGGCGGATGAAGAAGTAGGTTGGCTGTCCGTAGAGCTGATAGCCCAGGGCAAAAGTGGCGCTGTAAACCATCATCAGCCCCACGATGAGCAGGGCAGCCGTGACGACGATGAGCAAATAATCGTACCTGGGAGTTGTTACCGTTTTGCGGGTGTTTTGGCTCATATCAACGTCTCTCAATGGCGGAGGACGAAGGACGGGAAACGGAAGACGGAGGATAGACACTCCTTCGTCGTTCATCAAGGGTCATCCGCCAAATTCCTCACCAATTCTCGGAATCGCTCGCCGCGCTCGGCGAAATCTCTGAAGGCGTCGAAGCTGGTGCAGCCGGGCGAGAGGAGCACCACGTCGCCGGGGTGGGCGACCTGCGCGGCCACGGCCACGGCGTCTTCCAGCGTGACACAGCGGTGAAGTTGCGGTCGCCCGGTGGCCGGTAGCTGGCGGCCGGCGGTCTCCAGTGCTCGCGCTATCAATTCTACCGCCTCGCCGAACAGGATCACGTGTCGGGTCCGTTCCAGTATCAGGTGAGCGGCTTCGTCCCAGGGCAGGTGTTTGTCGCGGCCGCCGGCCAGCAACACGATTGGCTCGTCGAACGATTTCAGCGCGGCCACCAGTCGCTCCGGGCTGGTGGCGATGCTGTCGTTGTAGTAATGCACGCCCCTTACCTCGCCCACCGGCTCCAGCCGGTGCTCGACGCCGGTGAAGGTGGTGATCACCTCTCGCATCGCTTCAATGGATGCTCCCACCGCGTCGGCGATAGCGCAGGCGGCCAGCACGTTGCTTACGTTGTGGTCGCCTCGCAACCAGATGTCGCCCACGCGGCATACGGTCTGTTCGAGGCCGCCCTGGCTGCGCAGTACCACCGTTGCCTCGTCCCCCTCGCCCGACAGGCAGGCCCCCTCACTTATGGACGACAGCCGGCAGCCAGAGGGCACTGCGCTGAACCAGCGCACGCGACCGCCTAGTTCCTGCCCCATACGCCGGGTTACGTCGTTGTCCAGGCCCATCACCGCCACGTCGCCGGGGCGACGGTAGGCGACCAGCGCCCGTTTGGCGTGGATGTAGGCCGCCATCGAAGGGTGGCGGTCCAGGTGGTTGGGTGTGATGTTCAGGATGGCGGCCACCGGGGGACTCCAGCCGGCCAGCAACGGCAGCCACGTCACGTCGCAACCAGACACGTGGTCGTTGGCAGAGGGGTGAAAGTATTCCAGTTGAAAGCTGGAGAGTTCCATCACTACGTTGTCTTCCGGCTGAATTTGATCCAGCCATTCGATGAGCGGGCGACCGATGTTCCCTCCCACCCAGGTGGCACGGCCGTCGGCTTTCCCCTTCGAAGACTTGGTCAGCATCTCGCCCACCAGGGTGGTCGTCGTCGTTTTGCCGCTGGAGCCGGTGACGGCCGCGATGGGCGCCGGGCAGAGCTGGCAAAAGAGACGGCTTTCGGTGCTGAGCGGCACGCCCCGCGCCCGCGCCTCGTCCAAAAAAGGGGCGTCGAAGGGTACGCCGGGGCTGACGAACATGACCTCACAGCCGTCCAGCAGGGATGGTGGATGTTCGCCCAGCACCAGTTCCACGCCCGCTTCGAGCAGGGGCGTCAGCGTGTCGCCGAAGGCTTCGGCCGGCTTGACGTCGGTGGCGGCCACGTGAGCGCCTTGCCGGATCAGATAGCGGGCCAGGGCGGTACCTTCGCGCGCCAGGCCGACGACCAGCAGTCGTCGTCCGCGCATATCGAGGGTATGTGGGTTGCCTGTAAAGCCAGTCTCAAGTTTCAAATCTCTACTCAAAGCAGCACAACGTTTTGAGCGCGCTCCATGCCGGTCATGATGTGCTCCATCGCACTTACGTGGCCCACCTCAACGTGGTCGCGCAGACCCAGGTAGTCCAGACACGTCCGGCAGGCGACCATCTCGACGCCGTTGGCTTCCAGTTTTTTCAGCTTCGGCAGAATCGGCGAGCCAGCCGCGACCAGCGATACGCCCTCGGTGGTGAAGTAGAGTTTCACCGGCGGGTTCTCGACCCCGTCCAGCATCGAAAGAAGCTGGTGGATGTCGGCGTGGCTGTCTTCGTTGCTCAGACCGTTTTGACTGATGACAACTGCCCACGGTTGTTCCATTTCTGTAACCTCCCATTGCCTCGTTGCCCCGCTACGTTTCAGGCGGCTAATTCGCCGACCAGGACCCACTCGACGGTCTTGTCGGCCGGTTGGCTGAGGGCGAGGCTATCGGTCAGCATGGCCTGGATCACCTCGTCGAGGGTGCTCAGGAGCCTGCCCCGCGTATCGTAGTAGTGGTGTGTTCCCCTTTGCAGGTTGAGGTCAATGGTCTGCACCAGTTTCAGGGCTGCGGCGTAGCGGACGTCGGCGTCGTCACCTGCCGGGTGCTCTGGGACGGTGTGTCGTTTGCGCCTGCGACCATTTTGGCCAAAAGGAATTGTGTGTAGCTGTTCCATGCTGTTTGTCCTCCTTGAATTTGGGGTTCCTTAAATAAGAGCCAAAGCAATGCCCAGCATCGCCGTCAATATGCCGATCAGCCAGAAACGTTGTGTGACCTGGGTTTCGGACCAGCCGAGCAATTCAAAGTGGTGATGCAGCGGGCTCATTTTGAACAGCCGCTTGCCGCCGGTGAGTTTGAAATACGTCACCTGCAAGATGACCGACATCGCTTCGGCGACGAACATAAATCCCACAACGGGGAGCAACAACCATTGCCCGGTCATCAGGGCCACGACGGCCAGCGTCGCGCCCAACGATAGGGAGCCGGTATCGCCCATAAATAGTTCTGCCGGGTAGGCGTTGTACCAGAGAAAGGCGAAGATAGCTCCCACCACGGTGAAGTCGAAGGCCACCAGCCACACCTGTCCCTGCAAAAAGGCGATGACGCCATAGGCGGCGAAGGCGACGGCGGCTAAACTGCCGGCGAGCGCGTCGAGGCCATCGGTGAAATTGACCGCGTTCGAGGTGCCGACGATGATGAACATGGCGATGGGGACGTACCACAGTCCGATGTCGATCTTTTCGGGCACGCCGGGCAGGGCCACGCTGCGCAGGTCGAGGATGAAGTGCAGGGCCAGCGCGGTGATGGCGGCGAAGATCGTTTGCCACAGGAATTTGTAGCGGGCCAGCATCCCGGTTGGCATCCGACGCACCCCGGTCAGGTCGTCGAGAGCGCCCAACACGCCATAGGCTACCATCACGCCCATCGGCACCAGGATCGAGCGTCCGATGAGGGTCAGCCCCATCACGTTGGCCACGTTGAGCACACCGGTGATGACCAGCACCGGCACCAGCACCATCAACCCGCCCATCGTCGGCGTGCCCATCTTGGTTTGGTGGGTGCTGGGACCGTCGATGCGAATCTGCTTGCCGATGCGAAGCCGTCGCAGCAGATTGATGAGCGGTCTGCCCCAGATGACGGCCAGCAAGAATGAAATTGTCCCAAGAGTCAGTGAGTAAGCCATTGAGTTTCCGAAACTCGTCTGTCGGCAACCTTCGCAAGGCTGAGGTGAATAGTCACCAGTGATCAGATGTCAGTGGTCAGAGCCTGCTGCCTGACGGCCGACGTCTGGTATCTGATTGCTATCTACCGGAATTTGAAGGGCGGCCACAATTTCTTCCATCGCCATTGAGCGGGACCCTTTCACCAACACGATGTCGTCACGTTGCACAATCTGGCGCAGGTGGGCGATTGCCTGGTCGTTGGTCTCGACTTCGATGATGGCGTCCGGGGGCAGGCCACATGCCCGGGCCTCCTCGGCCATCAGCCGGGCCCGGGGGCCGACGGTGATGAGCAGATTCACCGTGTCGGCGGCGCGGCAGCCCACTTTGCGATGTCCCTCTTCTTCGTAATCACCCAACTCTGCCATATCCCCCAAAACCGCAATCTTGCGCCCGTCCAGATCGTCGAGCAGATTCAAAGCAGCGATGGTGGAGGTTGGGCTGGCGTTGTAGGTATCGTCCAGCAGCGTTGCGCCGTTGATACCCGGCACGCTGACCAGCCGCAGTTGGACGGCGCTATCTTGCAAGCCGGTCATCATTTCGTGCCAGGTCATTCCCTCGATCAATCCGACGGCGACCGCTCGCAGAGCAGTGTGAACGCTGTGACGGCCCAGCAGTGGCACTTTGGCGTGAATGGCTTCGTCCTGGTAATGAAGGACAAAACGAATCCCTTCCAGCCCTTCGCTCACAATGTCGCTGGCCCACAAATCGGCCTTTGGGGTCAGGCCATAGGTGAACACACGGGCCTGGGTCTCCTGGGCCATTGGGCGGACGAATGGATCATCCTGATTCAACACCGCCACGCCGTCGGCGGGGAGGGCCTGCACCAGTTCGGCCTTGGCCTGAGCGATGCGCTCGATGGTCCCCAGTCGCTCCAGGTGGGTGGGGCCGACGTTGGTCACCACGCCGACGTGGGGCCTGGCGATAGCGCACAGCTCGCTGATCTCTCCCAGGTTGTACATCCCCATCTCGAGTACGACTCGTTCGTGCGAGTCGTCCAGGCGGAGCAGGGTCAGCGGCAGGCCGATTTCGTTGTTGAGATTGCCCGGACTTTTCAGCGTGTTGAACCGCTGGCGCAACACCGCCCACGTCAATTCTTTGGTGCTGCTTTTGCCCACGCTGCCGGTGATGCCCACCACGCGCGGGTTAAATTTGGCCCGCCAATAGGTGGCCAGTTGTTGCAGCCCCTTCAGACTGTCCGCGACTTTGAGGCAGAGCGGAAGGGGAGTAGAGATTGAGGATTGGAGATGGGAGACTTGAGAAGCGTCCAGGGTCCAACATTCCACGTTTGGCGCTCGGTGTACCAGGGCGGCGATAGCACCCCGGTTGAAGGCGTCGGCCACGTAGTCGTGACCGTCCACGTGCTCGCCGGGCAGGGCCACGAACAACGAACCTGGCGTTGCCTGGCGCGAGTCGATGACCACCTGGCTGATGCGATGGCTTTCGGCGGCTGCCCATCGGTATCCGGTTAAGGCTTCGATTACGTCTGCAAGCGTCAGCATTTTCCTTCGGTATTGTCAGCGGGTCGGCGAGTCGGCGGCGGCCATTTCCTGGTTCGCGGACTCACCGGCTCGCTGACTCGCAGCTAAACGTATGTCGTCTGGTGGCACGTCGAACAGGGTCACCAGTCGCTGGGCGATGCGCGCAAACACCGGCGCTGCGACTTGACTTCCCCAGGGCGAGGTTTGGGGTTTGTGGATGACGACCAGGATGACGAAGGCCGGATCGTCGGCCGGCAGATAACCCACAAACGAGGCGACGGTGAGGGTGGGATGATAGCCGCCGGGGACGGGAATCTGGGCTGTCCCGGTTTTGCCCGCCACCCGATAGCCAGGCACTTGTGCCAGTTTGGTCTCTTGTTCCACTGCCACCACCATCATGTTGGTCAGCGTGCGGGCTGTTTGGGCCAGGACGGCCCGGCGCACGACCGTTGGTCGCACCGAGCGGATTCGGTCGCCTTCGATGATTTGTTGCACCACGTAGGGTTTCATCAGCAGGCCGTCATTGGCGATGGCGGCCACGGCCACCGCCATTTGCAGCGGTGTGACGGCGATCCCTTGCCCAAAACTGTTGGTGCCCAGGTCGCTTTCGTGCCAGTCGGGGTCGCCCGGCATTTTCAGGGTTCCGGGACCCTCGCTGTCCAGGTCGACCTCGGTGATGTGGCCAAAGCCAAAACGGCGCACGTAGGTATAAAACCGTTCCTTGCCCAGCATCACCGCCACTTGCGAAGCCCCTACGTTCAACGATTTGGCCAGCACCGTGGTCATATTCACCGTGCCGTGAGGCTGCCGATCCCAGTTGTAGATGGTGCGGCCGCCAACTTCGATGACCCCGCCGTCGTAGATGGTGGTATCGGGGGTGATAACCCCCGAGTCGAGCCCGGCGGCCAGGGTGATGACTTTGAAAACGGACCCCGGCTCGTATTGTTCGCTGACCGCCGGGTCGGGGAAAAGTCTCTGGTCGGCCTCGATGAAGTGGTTGGGATCGTAGGCGGGCCAGCTTGCCATAGCCACAATCGCCCCCGTTTTAGGGTCGAGCACGATCACCGTGCCGCCTTCTGCCTGGTAGCGGGCAATCGCGTCGGCCAACTCCTGCTCGACGACGTATTGCGCGGTGCGGTCTATAGTCAGGCCCAGGCTCTTGCCGTCGCGGGGGGGGACGTATCGTCCCAACCCGGTGGGGATGGATGAGCCGAAGGGGTCGCGTTCTCCCTGGCGCAGTCCGGGAGTTCCATGTAGCATAGCGTCGTAATAGCCTTCCACACCGTAGAATCCATTGTCGTTGTCGTTGACAAAGCCGAGTAGATGGGCGGCCAGCGTCCCTGCCGGGTACACACGCTTGGGGCGCGGCTCCACCTGAATGCCCGTGATGTCCCATTCTAGAATCGTCTCGCCCAGCGGCTGGGGCACCCCGCGTGAGAGTGGGACCCAGGGAGCCTCACTGGTCAGCGCGGCCAACGTTTCGTCACGGCTCATCCCCAACAGGGGGAAGAGACGGTCGGCCGTGGCGTAGGGATCGTTGATCATCGTTGGCGAGGCCGACACTTCGTATTGGAAAGCATCGGCCGCCAGCAGAAAACCGTTGCGGTCGTAGATCGCTCCCCGCCGTGGGCGGATGATGACTTCGGCCTGGTGCTCTGCCTCGGCCAGGGCCAGGAATGTGCCATGCTCGAGTATCTGCCAGCGGACGAGCTGTCCGATGATGATCAGTGTGCTGGCCGATAGAATGGCCATCAGGGCGATGATGCGCCATCGCGTGCCAGAATTGGCTGCCATTGCAAAGACTTTCTCCTGATGAGTCAGCGAATCAGCGAATCAGCGAGTCAGCGAAACGCCCTCAGCCCGTTGACTCGCTGATTCGCTGACTCGCTGATTGGGATAATTGGGCACAGGCAAATAGAGCACCTGGCCGGGTGGTCCAAAACCAAGCTCGCGCGCCCGCTGTTCGACTCTGGGCAGGGCCTCCCATTTGGCGATCTCCAGTTCCAGATGCGCATTTTGTTGATTCAATATCAATAGCTCGGCCCTGAGCTGTTCAATCTGAAAGCTGGTGGTGGCGATAGAACTGGCCTGAGTCAGATAAAGCCAGCCAACGAGGCTGACGGTGATCAGAATGAGCAGCATGCCCAGCGCCGCCTTGCGTTCCAGTTGCCAGGTGATGCGTTGAGCCAGCGAGCCGGGACGTAACAGCGTTTGGACCGGGTGTAAAGTTTGGCTCGACATAATGTTTATGCTCCTATACGCTCAGCGACCCGCAGCTTTGCGCTGCGGGCCCTGGGGTTGATGGCGACTTCGCGGGAACTGGCCGTGACGGGCTTTCGTGTTATAATACGTAACGTTGCCCGGTGATCACAGGTACAGATGGGTTGTTTGGGCGGACAGATACAATCCTTAGATTCTTGTCGAAAGAAATCTTTAACGATGCGGTCTTCCAGCGAGTGAAAACTGATAACGGCCAATCGCCCGCCGGGAGCCAGCACAGTCACCGCTTCTGGTAGGGTGCGGCTCAACGTTCCCAGTTCGTCGTTGACGGCAATGCGCAGAGCCTGAAACGTGCGGGTGGCCGGATGGATTCTGGCCCGCCGCCGTCCGCCCACGGCCCGGGCCACCACGTTGGCCAGTTCGCGCGTGGTGTGCAATGGCCGGGCGGCGGCTATCGCCCGCGCGATGGCCCGGCTGCGTCGCTCTTCGCCAAAGCGGTAGATCAGGTCGGCCAGTTCGTCTTGAGTCAGGTTGTTAACCAGATCGGCGGCGGTGGTCGGGCCGCCGGGGTCGTATCTCATATCCAATGGAGCTTCGCTTTGAAACGAGAATCCGCGCCCACCAGAGCTCAGTTGCATTGACGATACCCCCAGATCGAGCAAAATGCCGTGAACGGGGACGAAATCGTGATTGCGGGCGATGGTGGCGAGTTGGGCGAAATTGGCGTGGACGAGACGGACGCGGTCGCCGAAGGGGGCAAGTCGTTTGCGAGCGACGTTCAGGGCAGCAGGATCGGCGTCTATGGCCAACACCTGGCCGGTGGGTGCGGTGGCCTTCAGAATCGCCTCGGTGTGGCCGCCAGCGCCGACCGTGCCATCGATGAAGCGTTGGTCGGGTTGAGGGTTGAGACTTTTTAACACCTCGTCGAGCAAGACGGGGATGTGGGGGGTCGTTTCCTCCATCGTCAAATGCCAAGTTCGTGCAATTGTTCGGCAATGGACTCAGGGTCTTCTTCGACCGCAGCTTTCACACTCGCCCAAAGTTCGGGATTCCAGATCTCAAGCCGGTCGTAAAGGCCAATGATAACGGCTTCGCTATTAAGGCCGGCGTACTCACGCAACCCTTGCGGGATGAGCACCCGGCCCTGTCGGTCGGGGATGAAGTCGGCAGCGCCCGAAAACATCAAACGGCCAAAATTGCGGGCGTTGCGTTGAGTGAGGGGGAGTTGAGCGATGCGTTCGGCCAGGGTAGCCCACACCTGACGGGGGAAGACGGAGAGACAGCGGTCTATGCCCCGGGTGATGACGACACCGCCTGCCAGCTCATCGCGGAACTTGGCCGGGATGGTCAATCGCCCTTTGTCATCGAGATTGTGTGAGAATTCGCCGAGAAACATCGTGGGTTATTTCTCCCCACAGCGCTAAGTTTTTGGGTTAGAACGTATGTTCTTTCCCCCACTTCATCCCATTATCCCCCACAAGTACCCACATTATACACCACTTTGCCCCACTTGTCTACCCCTTGTGGCAAATTTTAATGTTTACATAAAAATTTGCGCGTTCCCGGCGGTGGACGCCTCTTGTCTCTGTTCTTTGCGACTCAACCGGAAGTGCGGTATAATGCTTTGCCTGTGCAGGCATTTGGTTGTCGGCAGTGATGACCATCGTCCACCAGCCTCAAACCCAGGAAGGAGCAGCGCGTGTGGTGAAAGCATTGATTACCGGCATCACAGGTTTTGCGGGGGGACACCTGGCGGCGCACCTGTTGGCTCGCGGCAACGTGGAGGTCTATGGCGTGGCGCACGATATAGGCTATGGGCTGGATCACCTCGGTCGCCCGGTCTCCCTCGTCATCGCCGATTTACAGGATCCCCAGGTCGTTGAGGATGTGCTGCTCGACGTGAAGCCGGATCACATCTATCATCTGGCGGCCCAGGCCTACGTGC
>JAJRXB010000228.1 GCA_024276515.1 Chloroflexota bacterium | reverse complement strand
GGGCACGGTCTGGGCCAGACCCACGAAACCGTGCCGGGCCAGCCAATCGAGATGGGGTGTGTGGGCCGCCGCCAACGTCGTCCGCCCGTCCAATTCGTCCACCGGCCAGCCCGAAGCGCCGTCCATGATGAGTACGCAATGTTTCATTCCGTGATTCCCTCTTCCACAAACAGCGGTTTGCCCAGCAGGGCACACAGCGGCTCGAAATGGCGGCGGTTGGTGGTGAAGATGGGCGTGCCCGGCGGTGCTTCCAGGGCCACGATCAGGTCGCCCAAATACCAGGTGCAGTTGCGTCCCCGGGCCAGGTCGGGGGTGTGGTCGAGGTCGGCGGCCAGTTGGCCCATGCGGGCCAGGGCCGGTTCGGCGTGGTCGCGCAGGCCGCCGGCCAGCCGGCGCACCTGGGGCTGCCACTCGACCAGCCGCTCGGCCAGGGCGCACTCCCGGTGACGGCGGGTGCACTGGGCGCGCAACTCGTAGCCTTCGTACCACACACCGCTCGATTGGTAGGGCACGGCCACCGGTCGCTCCCGGGCCAACCCGCAGCCGGTCGTGTCCAGCAGATCGTCAATGCCGGTCAGAAAACAACTGACCAGGGAGCCGTTGATGTAGCCCTCCAGCATGTCGAGGATGTGGGATCGCCCGAACACTCCGGCCCGTTGCACATTGGCCCACAGCAACAACATCCGGCCCGCTTCTCTTTTGTTGCGGTGCCGGGCGATGGCCGTCATTACATCGTCCAGGTGCTCGTGGTCCAACACCAGGCGATGGAGTAGTGTGGCGTCCCGTACCAGGGTGCGCAGGTACTCCCCCAGGACGTAGGTCGAGGTCACCAGCCGACGACCGGCCAACAGTTGGCGTAGCTCTGCCTGGCGGGCCCGGCTGCCGACGACGCGCTCGATCTGGATGGTAGTGTCGAGGAAGAGAGAGCCCGACGGGGTCATGGCTCATCGTCTTCTTCGGATGGCTCGTATAGAGAGGCCAGGTCTCCCTCGACCGGGAAAACGGGACTCAGCCCGGCGGCCAGCAGTCGGCGGTCGGCGGCGGCCACATCGTCTACGGTCAAGTTCTCTCGCCGCAGCAGGGGCAAGACTTCGGCCAGGGCAGTCAGGTGGGCGGGGGTCAGCAACTCGTCGCCGGCGCGGAGATTGAGCACCGCGTCCAGAATGTTGACGGCCAACATCCGCCGGGGTTTATCCAACGAGCGGCAGATTTCCCACAGCGAACGGAGCACGCTTTCAAGAGAGGCCAGGAAATGAGAAAGTTCGAATCTATCGGGACGATAGCCTTCCAGCGTTCCACCCACCCACTGCTCGGCCCGGGTCAGGGTTTGTTCCAAAAGACTGCGAGCGCCTTTCTCCTCCAACTCCCGCCGCCGTTGGAAGGCCTCGTAGTCGAGTATCACCACCTGGGGCCGGTTGCGGCTGGTGATGACCACCTCTTCCTGGCTGCCGCTGACCTGGCGTACCAGGGCCGGAAAGTTGTCGCGCGCCTCGGTCACGCTCATGGTACGGGGCATGGTACACCTCCTCTCTGCCCATCTATCTGGGCAGACTCATTGTACACCAGGGGCGGGCCGTTGTCAAGCGTCGAGGTAGCCCTTGACCTTCAGCAGTTCTGCGTTCAGGATGGCGCAGCCAGCGGCGCCGCGCACGGTGTTGTGGCCGAGCACGAGGAATTTGAAATCGAGGATGGGGCACGGTCGCACGCGACCCACCACCGAGGCCATGCCCCGTTCGATGTCCCGATCGCGGCGGGGCTGGGGGCGGTCGTTTTCGCGGCGCACCACCACCGGTCGCGCCGGGGCGCTGGGCAGACCCAATGCCTGCGGTTCGGCGCGGAAGCC